>NZ_JBEZIR010000006.1:0-38518 GCF_040651175.1 Kitasatospora sp. NPDC048540 | reverse complement strand
GCCGTGACAACCGTTCGGGTGGCGCGGGCGGCTTCAACCGTGACCGCGACGACCGCGGCGGCCGTTCCTTCGGCAGCGACCGTCCGGCCCGCTCCTTCTCGGACCGCCCGTCCTTCGGTGACCGCGACCGCAGCGCCGGCAGCAGCCGTCCGTTCGCCCGCCGCGACGACCACCGTTCCGGTGGCCGCCCGCAGGGCTTCAACCGTGACGACCGTTCGGGTGGCCGCTCCTTCGGTGGCGACCGCGACAACCGTTCGGGTGGCTTCAACGGCGGCGACCGCAAGCCCCGCTGGAAGAGCTGACACCTGAGAGCTTGATCTAGAGCGGCCTGGGGCCGGTCCACCACGGTGGACCGGCCCCAGGCCTTTCTGCGTCCCTGTGCGCCGCTCCGGACCTGGATATGCTCGAATTGAGAACAACTCGGTGGCGCGGTGGGCCCGGCTCGCGTACGGTCGCCGCCATGAGCAGCAGAATGCATCAAGTGGCGGTCGAGAACGAGGAGATCGCCGAGCGGGGGAGCTACCGGGTGCGGTCCGGTGCCTCGGTGGAGATCGCCGGCCTGCTGGCGACGGCCCGGGCCGGCACCGTCTCGTACGGCCCGGCCGAGTCACTGCGAGGTGGCCCGCGCGGCCCGCTGCGCGGACAGCCCGAGGTGACCTCCGAGGGCAGCATGCAGGCGGCACGACGGCTGGCCGAGGCCGGCGGCGACCGGGTCGCGGTGCTCAACTTCGCCTCCGCGCGCAACCCGGGCGGAGGCTATCTGCGCGGTGCCAAGGCCCAGGAGGAGGACCTCTGCCGGTCGGCGCTGCTGTACCGGTGCCTGCTGGAGGCGCCCGACTACTACGAGGCTCACCGCGCCTCCCCGGACCTGCGCTACAGCGACCGGGTCATTTGGTCGCCGCAGGTGCCGGTGATCCGCGACGGGCGCGGCGACCTGCTCGCGGAGCCGTACACCGTCTCGTTCCTCACCTCGCCGGCCCCCAACGCCGGGCAGCTGGCGCTCCGTTCGCCGGACCGGCCGGTGGACGTCCGGGACCTGCTGGCGGTCCGGGCCGCGCGGGTCCTGGCGGTCGCGGCGCAGCACGGGGTACGGGAGCTGGTGCTGGGGGCGTGGGGGTGCGGGGTGTTCCGCAACGACCCGGCGGTGGTCGCCGAGGCGTTCGAGACGGCGCTGACCGAGCACGGGGCCGCCTTCGACCGGGTGGTGTTCGCGGTGTGGGACCGTACCCCGGTGTCGGCGAACCGGGCGGCGTTCGAGCGGCGGTTCGGCGGGGCGTAGGACCACGGCGGGGTGTAGGACCGCGGCGGTCCGCGGCGCACCGCCGGCGCCGGGCCGGTCGGTCGGCCGGTCGCGGGGGCCGGTTTGGGGTGGTCGGGGGCAGGGGTCTCGGTCAGCTGCCGGCGGCGAGCAGGGAGGCGGCGGCGACCACGCCCGTCACGGCGAACACGGACGGCCAGGCGCCGATCCTCTTGGCCAGGGGGTGTGAGCCGCCGAACGCGGCGACGTACAGACCGGTCAGCGCGGCGGCCGTCGGCGTCCCCGCGGCCCGCTGCCAGCGCACCGCGGCCGTCGCCCCGGCGGCGGCCAGCACCACGCCGCCCAACTCCCGCCGCCCGGACCAGCGGGCGGCGCCGTAGCCGCCGATCAGACCCGCCGACGCGACGGCCGCGGTGGGGATGTTCGCCATGGTGCACTCCTCGTTGCTGCTGGTCCGGGGGCTTGCGGCCGGGACGTCCGTCCCGGGGCCCTCCTCCCGAGGACAACTCCCGGGCGGCGGCCGCCGTTCCGGTCGTTGCTGCGTCCGGAAATTTCCGCTCGGCCACGGCCCCCGTCGTCCATACTCACTCGCGTGACCACCGAAGCCGCCGCCTACGACGACCGCCCGGCCGAGGCCGATCTGCGGGTCAGCCCGCTGGAGCTGTTCTTCGACCTCGTCTTCGTCTTCACCATCACCCAGCTCAGCGACAGCCTGGCCCACCACCTGACCGTGGCCGGCCTGGCGAGGGTGCTGGTGATGCTGGCGGTGATCTGGTGGATGTACGACGCCTTCATCTGGCTGACCAACGCCATGCCACCCACCACCCACCCGCGGCGCGGCCTGCTGCTGCTCGGCATGACCGGCTTCCTGGTGATCTCGCTGACCGTCCCGCACGCCTTCGAGGGCAGCGGGGTGGCCTTCGGCCTGGCGTACGTCCTGGTGATCGCGGTGCACACGGGGATGTTCGCGGGGGCGGACGTGCCGCTGCGTTCGGTGCTGCGGATGGGCGGGCTGAACCTGGTCAACGCGGCGCTGGTGGTCACCGGCGGACTGCTGGAGGGAACGGCCCAACTCCTCCTGTGGGGAGCCTCGGTGGCGGTCCAGTTCGCGATCCCGTACCTGGTCGACCTGCCGCAGTTCCAGCTCAGGGCCGGGCACTTCGTCGAACGGCACGGACTGGTGATGATCGTCGCGTTCGGGGAGTCCGTGATCGCCATCGGTGTGGGGGCCGGCGACGAGCGGCTCTCGGTGGCGCTGGTCGGTGCGGCGGCGCTGGCGCTCGGGGTGTGCGTCGCGCTCTGGTGGGCCTACTTCGGCCACGACGACGACGAACGCGCCGGCCACCGGATGGCCGAGCTCCCCGCGGCCCGCCGCAACGAGCTCGCCGTCCGCCTCTACAACCTCGGCCACTACGCCCTGCTGCTGGGCCTGCTGCTCCTCGCCACCGGCGCCAAGGCCCTCGTCGCTCATCCCCTTGCCCCGCTGGCCCCCGCCCAGGCCACCGCGCTGGCCGCCGGCATCACCCTCTACCTCGCCGCCAACACCGCGATACGCCGCACCCTCGGCCTCACCCCGAACGCCGCCCGCCTGCTCGCCGCCGCCCTGGTGCCGGCGACGATCCCGTTCGGCACCCAGGTGTCGGCACTCGCGCAGGTGGCGGTGGTGGTGGCGGTGCTGGCGGCGGCGTTCGGCCACGAGGAGCGCGGCTCGGCCACCGCCCGGTTGCTCGCTCGTTAGCCGGCGACGACGGCGGTGAAGTGCTGGACGTCGGAAGGCAGTGGATGGCGCAGCCGCCAGGTCACCGCCATCGGCCGATCCCCCTGGTGAGAGTCGTACTCGACCGGCCCGAGCAGCACGTACGGGCCGGTACCGATCTCGTTCGTCGTCTCCTGCCGCACGAACAGCAGGACATTGCTGCCCTGCGCCTGGTGGTTCTGGTAGCGCCGGCCCGTCGCTGAGACGGCTGACGTTCGGTTCTGCGACTCCCAGTGGAACAAGTCCTCGCTCAAGGCGAAGTCGCGGTAGCGCGTCTGCTCCGAGAAGTCCTTCTCGTCCTTCCTGATGGTGACCAGCAGCGCGTCCGTCCGGGTCTGCGGGCACCAGGCCACACCCTCACGGACATGCGCCGGGATCCCACCGCCGAGCGCTGCCCAGCGCAGAGCGGCGAGCAGCTCTGCCTTGGTGTAGTGCGCGTGGACAGCCAGCGGCTGCCCGGTCAGCGGTCCGAGGTCGGCGCCGAGCGGCTTCGGCGCGTGCTGTGCGTGGGCGAGCCCATGGGCGAGGATCTGGCGGATCTCGCTGCAGATGGCCTCATGGGAGCGGAGGAACGTCAGGCCCGCAGCCACCGAGCCGAAGTCGCCGCCTGTCGGCCAGAGCGTGAAGAAGAGCATCGCCGCGTAGTCGGCCATCCGGCCGTCGAGGGGATCCGCAGCTGACCGGCCTGGCCTGATCAGCTCCGTGTAGGCCTGGACCCGTTCGGCGTCGTCCACATGGGTCAGGGAGCCCATCCGCTTGCGCAGCGCCGCTTCACCGGCGATCTCAGGGTGGCTGGCGAGGCCGGCCCGGCGAAGGACCCCGGTCCAGGAGTTCCCAGCGCGGTAGATGTCGTTGATGTGCCGCTTACTCTCGGCGAGGTAGCTGGCGAGGTCGCGCTCTCCGTACGCCCTGACCTCCTGGGCGATCGTCTTGACGGTGGTCTTCAACTGCTGTCGGACGTTGTTGAGGACGATGTCCTTCGAGACTCGGTCGAGGACGATCTGGCAGCCCGGCGGGAGCAACGGGAAGTCCTGCCCGATGCTGCTCTCCAAGGCCTTGCGGGTGTGGCCGGTCAGCGCCCTGAACTGCTCCTCGAAGCGGAACTCCTTGCGCTGGTATCCGATGAAGTCCAGCACGGTGAGGACGGCCTTGTTCTCGGACCGGCGCAGACCGCGGCCGAGCTGCTGGAGGAAGATCGTGGCGCTGGACGTCGGGCGGAGGAGGAGCAGGGTGTCGATCCCCGGGATGTCGAGCCCCTCGTTGAAGAGATCGACGGTGAAGAGGACCTGGATCCGACCCTGCTGAAGGCCGTCGAGCGCCTCTCTGCGTTCCGCGGCCGGGGTCCGGCCCGAGAGTGCGCGGGCCGTGATCCCCGCCGTGTTGAAGGCCGCGGCCATGTGCTCGGCGTGGCGTACGGAGACGCAGAATCCCAGGGCGCGCATCGAGAGCGGGTCGGTGATCTTGTCGCTGACCGCGTGCACCACCTGCCGGGACTGGGTGTCCCCACGGGTCAGCACATTGGTCAGCTCGGTCGGGTCGTAGGCACCCTGGCGCCAGCTGACACCGGTCAGGTTGGTGTTGTCGTGGATGCCGAAGTAGTGGAACGGGCAGAGCAGGTCGTCCTCGAGTGCCTGCCACAGACGCATCTCGGCGGCGATCCGGCCGCCGAAGAACTCGTCCTGCACGCGCTTGCCGTCGGCCCGCTCCGGCGTGGCGGTCAGACCGAGCAACTCGCGCGGCGTGAGGTAGTCGAGGATCTTGCGGTAGGTCGCTGCCTCGGCATGGTGGAACTCATCGATGACGACGACGTCGAAGTGGTCGGCCGGGTAAGCGCCGAGGCCACCGGCGTGCAGGGACTGGACGCTCGCGAAGACGTGGCGGTGCAGTTCCGGGCGGTCGCCGGCGACCAGCAGCTCGCCGAAGTTGGCATCGGACAGGACCTCGCGGTAGCTCCGCAGTGACTGGGTGAGGATCTCCTGGCGGTGGGCGACGAACAGCAGGGTCGGATCGCCGCCGAGCTCAGCGCGGAGCCGCTTGTAGTCCAGAGCGGCCATCACCGTCTTGCCGGTGCCGGTGGCTGCCACCAACAGGTTCCGGTGGTGCCCGTGGACCTCGCGTTCCGTCTGCAGACGCTCCAGCATGTCCTGCTGGTGCGGATGCGCCCTCACCTCCAGGCCGGAGAGCGAGATCCGGCGCCCGTCGTCCCGCCCACCGCCGCCGGCTGCTGACAGCGCCCGGTCCAGCTCCTCGGCATCACGGTCGGGGTCGTAGGGCTTGAACTCCGGGTTGTTCCAGTAGGAGTCGAAGGTCGCTTCGAACTTGCGCAGCACCGAGGGGGTGGACACGGCGGAGAGCCTGACGTTCCACTCCAGCCCGTCCAGCAGCGCGGCCCGAGAGAGGTTGGAGCTACCGACGTAGGCCGTGTCGAAACCGGTGCGGCGTCCGAACAGCCAGGCCTTGGCGTGCAGACGGGTGGTCCGCAGTTCGTAGTTGATCCGGACCTCGGCGCCGAACTCACGGACCAGTCGGTCGAGCGCTCGGCGCTCGGTCGCGCCCAGGTACGTGGTGGTGATGACGCGCAGCCGGACGTTGCGGCGATGCAGTTCCCGGAGTTGCTGTTCGATGATCCGTAGACCGTGCCACTTCACGAAGGCGCAGAGTAGATCGACCCGGTCGGCCGTCACCATCTCGGTCCGCAGTTCATGGCCCAGGCTGTGCTCTTCCGGAGCGTTGGTCAGCAGCGCGCTCTCGGACAGGGGGGTCAGCGGCCGTATCTGGTAGACCCCGGGAGCCTCCTGCCGTGCGAGGGCGATCAGCTCTTTCGGCCCGCCGACCACCGGATCCGCCTGCTGGTCCGTAGCGCCGGATTCCGCGAGCGTGGCCAGCATCCGGTTGACGGCCTCGACGCGTTGGTTCGGATCCATCTGTTGCAGGGCCCGCTGCACCTGGACACCGACGTGGCGAGCCAACACGTAAGGAGAGGACTCCGACCCGACCTCGCGATCCACCACGTGCCAGCCCGACTCGCGCAGCTCGGTGAGCCGACCCGAGAGCGAATCAGTTATCACGCTCTCGTAGAGGCCGGGGTTGAGGTGCGGATCTGATGCATTCGGGTCGGCCACGGACATCTCTCCTGTCGTCCACGAAGCAGTGAGGATCTTTCTAGCATCCCGCTACGACAGGCGGTGTTCGAACCCGTACTCAGGTCAACGCGCGCTGGCAGGTGCGTGTTTGAAGACCTGAAGGTCGTGCCAGTGCAGGAAGTCGTAGGCGACCGACGTGAGAGGTTGCCGTGGCAGGGCGACCGGCGCGCCGTGGAGCTGTTCCACGGCTCTTCCCGAGCGCGTCTCGGCGGCGTACACGGGCGAGACCCGGACGGTGCGCTTCGCCGTCACCCCCAGTGCTCTGAAGTCGAAGAGCGCGTGGTGGAGTGAGCAGAGTGCCAGACCGTTGTCGACGAGGTCCGGGCCGCCCTGGCTGTGCCAGCGGATGTGGGCCGCCTCGAGGCCGACCGGACGCCCGCCGAGGGTGCCGTCGTAACCGCACATCGCGCAGGCGTAGTTGTAGGAGCGCAGGACGGCTTCGGCGAAGGCTGAGTCTCGAACCTTGCGCTTGACCAGCCGATACACCGGGTCGGCCACTGCCCCCGAGTCACCCGTGGGTAAAGGGTTCGGCAGGCCGAGCCCCGCCTGGTCGCAGATGGCGGGTTCGAGGCTCGCGGTGAAGTGGTGCTCCAGGAGGAGCCGTACGGCGGCCGGGAGAGCGGTGGGATCCTCGCCGAGCAGACTCTCGACCTGTGGATGCAGCCGCCCTATCGCACCGACTCGGCGCAGCGTGGCGCTGTCATCGCGGATGCCCGACTCCAGGGGTTCGCCGCGAGCGTTGCGCAGTACCCAGAGCGAGCGCTCCAGGTGGACGAACGGCATGGCGGCCCGGCGGCTCGCAGCGTGAGGATTCTTGATTGCGGGGCCGAAGTCGTTGATCAGTCGGCTGACCGGGGCCTCCGCCTCCACGTACGCCGCCTCGCTGGAGCCCGTTCGGGCGTAGCGACCGAGCAGCCACAGCAAGAGCAGCGGCTTGTGCGGGGCCCGCCGGCCACCGATGGTG
Source organism: Kitasatospora sp. NPDC048540 (assembly GCF_040651175.1). Taxonomy (NCBI): domain Bacteria; kingdom Bacillati; phylum Actinomycetota; class Actinomycetes; order Kitasatosporales; family Streptomycetaceae; genus Kitasatospora; species Kitasatospora sp. NPDC048540. The sequence continues at coordinate 31,397 of NZ_JBEZIR010000006.1, read as the reverse complement.
GCCTGGCGGATCCCGGCCAGTGCCGCCAGCAGATCACTTCGCCTCACAGCGGACAGGCTGGCACAGCACGGAAGGCCCTGTCTGCAGCCTCCGGCGTCAGACCGTGCTCAGCGCCGCCCGCACGGCCGCCAGTTCCGCGGGCGTCACCCCGTGGGCGGTCAGGTAGGTCTCGATGGTGCCGTGGAGTTCGCGGATGCGGGCCAGGGCGGTGTGCAGGCGGTCGGCCTCGGCGGGGTGGGAGACGTGGGACACGCCGTGCTCGTCGATGTACGGGACGGGGCCGGCGTCGAGGCCGAGGCCGCGGTTGGAGCGGAGGTAGTCGGCGGTGATGTCGGCGTCGGAGAGGCCGGCCAGGTGCTGGATCACCGCGATGGTGAGGCCGGTGCGGTCCTTGCCGACGGCGCAGTGGACGAGCAGCGGAGCGCCGTCGCCCGCGAGGCGGCGGACGGTGGCGGCCACGGCGTCGCCGCCGATCTCCGCCATCAGCTGGTAGGTGGCGAACTGGTCGCTGGGCCAAGGGTGTTCGGTGTCGTGGCGGTCCGGGAGCAGTGGGGCGTGCAGGTAGTCGTGGTCCAGGCCGTGGAACAGGTCGGGGGCGGCCGCGATCTCCGCAGGGCTGCGCAGGTCGACCACGGTCCGGATGCCGAGCGGCTTGAGCCGGCGGGCCCCCTCGGGGCTGAGGCCGGACAGCGACGCGGACCGGTACAGCACACCGGGTCGCAGTACGCCGCAGGAGGCGTCGCGGAAGTTCAGAACGTCGGGGATGTCCAGGAAGACGGCGTCGGTGTCGAACTCGCGGTCGGTCATGACCACCACGCTAGCGCGGGCGGGTGGCGCGCCGGGGGGCCGTTGTGGACCTGTGCCTTAACGCCTGCGGCGGCCCGGCGGCGACGGCCGGCCCGCCCGTGCCCGGCCGCCGCCCGTCGCCCTCGCCCGTCGCCCTCGCCCGTCACTGCCCCCGCGTCCTCAGCGGCCGCCCGCCACGTCGAGGAAGGTCCCGGTGGCGTACGAGGCGGCCGGCGAGAGCAGGAAGAGGATGCACTCGGCGACCTCCTCCGGCTCCCCGCCGCGGCCCATCGGCAGCTGCGGCCCGACCCGGTCGACGCGCCCCGGCTCGCCGCCGAGGGCGTGGATGCCGGTGTGGATCAGGCCCGGACGGACGGCGTTGACCCGGATCCCCTCGGCCGCCACCTCCAGCGCCAGCCCACGGGTCATGCTGTCCAGCGCGCCCTTGGACGCCGCGTAGTCGACGTACTCGTTCGGCGAGCCGAGCCGGGAGGCGGCCGAGGACACGTTGACGATGGCGCCGCCCCGGCCGCCGTACCGGGAGGACATCCGGCGGACGGCGGCGCCCGCGCACAGGAACGGCCCGGTGATGTTCGCCGCCCAGATCCGGGCCAGCCGCTCCTCGTCCAACTCCTCCAGCCTGGCCTGCCGTTCGAGTGTGCCGGCGTTGTTGACCAGCGCCGTGAGGGTGCCGAGCTCCCGGTCCACGGTGCGGAACAGCCGCTCCACCTCCGCACCTCGGGTGACGTCCGCCCGAACGGCGACCGCGGTGCCCCCGTCGCCGCGGATGCCGTCCACCACGGCGAGCGCCGACGCCTCGTCACTGCGGTAGTTGACGCACACCCGATACCCGCGGCGGCCGGCGAGCCGGGCGGTGGCGGCGCCGATACCGCGCCCTCCGCCGGTGACCAGCAGGACTCCCGGCCCGGCGGCCGGGGTATCGGCGGACGCGGCTTCGGAGGACGCCGGCGCGTGGGGACGGGCGGTGGGTCTCCTCTGGCACGGCGGTGACTCCCTCGTACTGGTACGCGTGCAGGCGGGATCCGGCCCCTGCCGGTCCGGCTCCGACCGTAGCCCACGCCCACGGCGCACAGCCCACGCCCCACGCCCCACGGCCCACGGCCCACAGCCCACGCCCTCAGCCCGCATGCCGGAATCCCCGGCGGACCGTGGCCCGCCGCCGGAACCATGGCCGGTATGTCACCCGACCCCTTCCCGCCGCCACTACGGCTGCGGCCCGCCTCCGCCGACCCGGCCGACTACCTGGCGGCCGACGAGGTGATCGACCACCACCACCCCGGGATCCGCGCGCTCGCCGTCCGGCTGCGCTGCGACAGTGCGGAGAACAGCGCCCGCGCGGCCTTCGAGTACGTCCGCGACCGGGTGGCGCACTCCGCCGACGTCGGCCGGTGGAGCGCCGCGTACCGGGCCTCCGACGTGCTGGCTGCCGGCGATGCGATCTGCCACGGCAAGTCCCACCTGCTGACCGCCGTGCTGCGCGCCCAGGGCATCCCGGCCGGCCTGTGCTACCAGCGGTTCGACGTGCTGCACGCCCTGATCGCCGTCCACTGGCCGCAGCCGCGCGGCGGCGGCAGCTGGGTGCGGCTGGACCCGCGCGGCAACAAGCCGGGTGTCGACGCGCAGTTCACCACCGACCCCGCCGGGGAGCGGCTCGCCTGGCCGGTCGACCCGGGCCGGGGCGAGTTCGAGTACGCGACGGTGTACCCGGCCACCCCCGCCGTACTGCGCGAGGCGCTGGCCGCGGCGCGCCCCGACCGGGAGGGGTACGGCTACTACCTGCCGGTCGAGCTCTGAGGCGCACCCGGCCCGGCCGGGCACCCGGGCCAGGGACCCGGCCGGGCCAGGCACCCGGCTCGGCCGGGCGGTCAGGTCGCGGTGGCCGCCCGCATCGCGGCGATCTTCGGTGCGCGGCTCTTCGGCGAGTCCAGGCTGAACCCGCGTGCGTCGCCGAGTTCGTCCCGGACGAACGCCTCGGTCCGCCCGATCGCCTCGCGCAGGGCGTCGTCGAGCGGCACGAACAGCTGGTGCACGATCTCCCGCTGCTCGGTGTCGTACTCCCAGAAGCCGACGATCCGGCCGCGGTCGACCACGATGTGGGTCTGCGGGTCCGCCTCGCCGCCGAACACCCGGCCCTGCCTGGCGGCGGGCACCGGACGCTGCGCATCCGCCGGGTCGACCAGGCGGGCCAGGTCGCGGTGCAGCAGATGGATGCCGTCGATGCCCGCCAGCAGCGCGTACCTGGGCTCGGCAGGTGGCTCGAACTCCTCGAACTCGGGCAGGAGTTCGGCCGGCATCAACAGGTCGGTGCCCGGCAGCGTGACCAGGTCGAGCGGGGCCAGTGCCGCCTTCGCGGTCGCCGCGGTGAAGCCGGAGAACCAGCGCAGGTGCCGGACGGCCGCGGGCGCGGCCCAGGAGAGGTAGCGCCGGGCCAGCTCGTCGGCCGAGCCCTTGACCGGCTGGTCCCATCCGACGTAGCCGTAACGCTGCTGGTCCAGACGGCCGTTGACCGGCACCCGGCGGATCCGGCCGCGTGCCTGGAGCAGCCCGAGCGCCAGCGGCAGCGTGGTCGACACCCCGCGCTTCTTCCCCGCCTCACCCAACGGCCGGACCGCCTCGCCGACGGCCTCCCGGATGGCCGGCGGGTCCAGCGGACGGTCCTCGGCGAGCGCGCCCGTGATCGCCAGGCAGAGCTTCTCGATCTCGTCGCGGGTCACGTCCAGGTGCTTGGCCGCCGAGGCGAGGTCCGCCTCGGGCGCACCCGCCCCGGCGGCCAGACCGAGCGCGTAGTCGCCGGCCGGCAGGACGTAGGTGCAGCCGCGGGCCGAGGGCAGCTCGTGCACCTCCAGCGCCGCCACCGCCGCGTCCACCGCCTCCCGGCCGAGCCCCGCCCGGGCGAACAGCCCCAGGTACGGCGCCGCGCCGCCCACCGAGCGCGCCCAGCCGGTCGCGGACAGCACCTCGGCGGCGCTCGCGCCGTCGTGCCCGCCGTTCAGCCACTGCCGGTGCGCCCACCAGGCGCGGACCTTCGCCACCTGGTCGGGGTCGGTTTCCCGGGGCGCGGCCCCGCCGCGTTCCGGGCCGGTGCCCGCCGGGCTCCCACTGTTTGCCATGGGGCCAGTATCGGCGGGCCGGCCGGGCGGGGCACGCAGCGACGGGCGGACAATTCGTTCGACCCCGGCCGGGGGGACGGGGGAGACTGCCGAGTGTCCGCCCGCGGTCACCGACGGTCCCGCCGGGGCCGTCACGGCCCTGGCCGCCGATGGCCGGCCACGCCCAACCGGCGCTCCCCGCACCGGTGATCCGGCGGCCACCGGGGGGATGGCCGCGCCGCCGTACCCGACGCCGAGGAGGCGACCCGCCCGTGAACGTCCTGCTGTCCGGCATCGTCGGCTCCACCGCCTACGGCCTCGCCCACGCCGGCTCCGACATCGACCGCCTCGGCCTCTACGCGGCACCGACCGTCGAACTCCACGGCCTGCACCGCCCGGCCGAGTCCCACGTCACCACGGCCCCCGACCGCACCCTGCACGAGGCCGCCAAGTGGTGCAGACTCGCGCTGAGTTGCAACCCGACCGCCTCCGAACTGGTCTGGCTGCCCGAGGACCTGTACGAGGTCCGGACGCCGCTCGGCGACGAGCTGATCGCCATCCGGCGGTCCTTCCTCAGTGCCGGGGCCGTCCGGCGCTCCTATCTCGGCTACGCCACGCAGCAGTTCAGGAAGCTGACGGCCCGCGACCGCACCGACGACAGCGGCCTGGCCAGGGCCGCCAAGCACGCCCGCCACCTGGTCCGGCTGGTCGAACAGGGCCTCGCCCTGCACGAGACCGGCGAGGTGGTGATCCGCCTCGCCGACCCGGCGCGCGTTCGCGAGCTCGGCGAACGCTACGCCCGGCACCCCGAGCAGGCCGGCACCCTGCTGGAGACCGCCGAGACTCGCTTCGACCGGCCCGGCGTCCTGCCGGAAGCCCCGGACGAGGCACCGGCCGAGGACTGGCTGCGGCGGGTGCGCGCGGTCCACTACGCCGCCGCCCGCACCCCCGGCGTCTGACGCCCGCGCGGGCCCCGTCGCGCGCGGCCCACGGCCCGCGACGCGGCCGGGGAATCCGTTGGCCAAACGGGCACGGTCACCGGGTAGGATCGGCCCCGCAGGTGCCGTACCCACGGGGCGGCGCCGGTCGGCGGGCCGCTAGCTCAATTGGCAGAGCTGCGGACTTTTAATCCGTAGGTTCAGGGTTCGAGCCCCTGGCGGCCCACACGCGAGAAAGGCCCCCACCCCGGCGTCCTGGCCGGGATGGGGGCCTTCGCGTTCAACGCGGGGACGGCGGTCCGGCCCGGATCCACCCTGTACGGGCCGCAGTTGGACGCCGCCCTCGCCCCGGCGGCCGCTGGACGGGCGATCGCCTCGTCCGGCGCGCGGGCCCGGCTCGACGGCAGGTCCTGACGGCTCACCACATCCGCGCTCATGAGTCCTTCCTCGGCGTACGGTCGGCCTTCCGCGGCAGGGGTCCCGGCTTACCCGGATGGATTACACTCTGTATCGATCCGGTCACCCTCCGATCCACCACCTCTGTGCGAGAACCCATGCGACGGCTGTCCGCGGTGCCGACCACCTCCGCCTGGCGGCGGGTGCTCCACCGGAGGGCGGCAGCGCCGACCACGGCCGGGCCCGCCGCACCGCCGCCCGGGCCGCCCACCCGCGAGGACGAGTTGCTGGCCGCCCGTCCCGCGCTGGTCCGCGACCGCGGCCTGCTCGCCGAGGTGCGGGAGGAGCTGGCACCGCACGCCGTCCGGGCGGCCAACCTGGCCCTCGCCGCGCAGGCGCTGCTCGCCGCGGGCGTCCCGTACGCGCTGGTGCCCGACGCGCGGCGGCCCGAGGAGCCCGAGCGGCACCACCTGGCCGTCCGCGCCGACCGGCGGGCCCGGGTGCTCGTCGCCCTGGACACCGCCTTCACCGGGCGGCACGTGTACCTGGAACCGGTCGGCTGGGGCGCGGGTCCCGGCCCGCTGCTCGCTCCGGGCCTGCAAGAGGCCGTGGACCGCCACGAACGGCCGGGCGCGGCCGCGGGCGACGAGGGCGACGGGGACGACGGGGACGACGGGGGCGCGGCGCAGCGGCTGGTCCGCGGCGTGCGGGTGTTCCGGCCCGTGGTGGCCGCCTCGCGGACCCTCGGGTACGGCGCCGACCAGGGCTGCGAGATCAAGTTCTGGCAGCCCGCGGAGCCGTCCGGGGGCGCGATCGTCCCGTACGGCAGCACCCTGGCCGGCTGGTGGGCGCCCTCGCTGGAACCGGCCGCCACGGTCCGGATCGCCGGGGGCCGGCACCCCGTTCCCGCGGCATTCACCCGCCGTCCGGTCGACGAGGTCGACTTCCCGGTGGACGCCGTCTACACCTGGGTGGACGACACCGATCCGCGCTGGCGCGAGCGCCGGGAGCGGCGGGCCGCCGAGGCCACCCCGGCCGCCGGCCCCGGCCCCGGCTTCGGTCCTGGCGCCGGTCCCGGCACCGGCACCGAGCCGCAGCGCTTCCGCAACCGCGACGAACTGCGGTACAGCCTGCGCTCGCTGGCCGCGCACGCGCCCTGGATCCGCCGGGTCCACCTGGTCACCGACGACCAGCGGCCGGCCTGGCTGGACACCGCCCACCCCGGCATCCACGTGGTGGCGCACCGCGAGCTGTTCGACGACCCCGGCCTGCTGCCGGTCTTCAACTCCCGGGCCATCGAGTCCCAGCTGCACCGGATCGACGGCCTGTCCGAGCACTTCGTCTACTTCAACGACGACGTCTTCCTCGGCCGTGAGCTCGGCCCCGGCTTCTTCTTCCAGAGCAACGGTGTGGCCCGGCTGTTCCAGGACGGCGTCATCCCGCCGGACCCGGTCCGACCGGGCGAGGACAGCTACGTCGCGGGCCAGAAGAACACCCGGGACGCCATCGCCCGCCGCCACGGCCGGGTCCCCACCCGGACGCTCGGCCACACCCCGCGCGCGGCCCACCGCAGCCTGCTGGCGCACAACGCGCAGGAGTTCGCCGCCGAGTACGCCCGCACCGCCGCCGAGCCGTTCCGCGGCCACGCCAGCCTCTCCCCGCTCACCCTCTACGCGTACACCGCCTACCTGGCGGGCCGGGCGGTGTTCGCCGAGCCGGACGAGTGCTTCGTCGACATCGGCCGCCCCGAGTCGCTCGCCCTGCTGCAGGGCCTCGCCGAGCGCCGCGACGCCGCCGTGTTCTGCCTGAACGACGTCACCACCGGCCTGATCGACCCGGCGGCCCAGGACGCCGCCGTGCGCGCCTTCCTCGACGGCTACTTCCCGGCACCGGGGCCGTACGAGCTGCGCCGCCCGCTGCTCCCGCGCCCGGCCGCCGGGCCGGACCGGGTCCTGAGCGGCCGGACCGAGGTTTGAGGGCTTAAGCGGCCGGCCCAACCCCTGCACCCCGCCCACCCCTGCGCCCCGCCCCGCACCCGGGCCCGCGCCCCACCCCGCCCCGGGCCCGCCCCGGACCGGGCCTCCGGTGGCGGGACGGCGGGCGGGCGGCCAAGGTGGGCGGGGGACCCCGACCCTGGGAGGCGCTATGCCCGAAGTCACCACCCCGTACAAGCCCGGCACCCCGTGCTGGGTCGACCTGATGGCCAAGGACCAGCAGGCCGCGCTCGACTTCTACCGTGACCTGTTCGGCTGGCAGGGCGAGATCGGCCCGGCCGAGTTCGGCGGCTACGCGATCTGCACCCTCAACGGCAAGCCGGTGGCCGGCATCGGCCCGGCGATGGCACCCGAGGGCATGCCCGAGCCGCCGGTCGCCTGGACCACCTACCTGTCGTCGAACGACGCGGACGCCACCCTGGCGGCGATCAGCGCTGCCGGCGGCACGGTACTGATGCCCGTGATGGACGTGGGCACCGTCGGCCGGATGCTGGTGGTGGCCGACCCGACCGGTGCGGTGTTCGGCGTCTGGCAGCCGGTGGACTTCGCCGGCGCCCAGGTGGTCAACGAGCCCGGCGCGCTGGTCTGGAACGAGCTCAACACGGCCGACCCGGAGGCCGCCAAGGCCTTCTACCCGGCCGTGTTCGGCGTCCGGCTGCCGCTGATGGAGGGCGCCACCCACTACTGGTCGCTGGAGGTCGACGGCAAGGCCGTCGGCGGTGTCCAGAAGCTCGGCGGCAGCCTGCCGCCCGGCACCCCCTCGCACTGGCTGACCTACTTCGCGGTGGACGACACCGACAGCACGGTGGACGCGCTGGTGAAGGCGCGCGGCTCGGTGCTGATGCCGCCGACCGACGCCCCCTGGGGCCGGTTCGCCGTGGTCCAGGACCCGCAGGGCGCGGTCTTCGCCGTGATCAAGTCGCCCGAGGAGTGACCGGTGCGGTGACGCCCGGTCCTGACCGGGCGTCACCGGCCGTACCGCCGCCCGTTCGCGACGCGCCAGCCGAGCTGCAAATGGGCGGCTCTGCCGTGTGTTCGAGCGAGACTGACAGGCATGCTGGGACTCCCGGACGACATCCGTGCCTTCCTGTTCGACCTCGACGGCGTGCTCACCCAGACGGCCAAGGTGCACGCGGCCGCCTGGAAGGACATGTTCGACACCTTCCTACGGGCGGAGGCGGCCCGCGGCGGCCCGGACTTCGTCCCGTTCGACCCGGTCGAGGACTACGACCGCTACGTCGACGGCAGACCCCGGCTCGACGGCACCCGGGGGTTCCTGGAGGCCCGCGGCGTCCACCTGCCGGAGGGCACCCCGCAGGACCCGCCCGGAACCCGTACCGTGCACGGCCTCAGCAGCGCCAAGAACGACACCGTGCTGCGCATGATCAAGGAGCAGGGCGTCCAGCCCTACCCGGGCTCGGTCGACTACCTGCACCGGCTGCAGGCGCTCGGGCTGCCGCGCGCGGTGGTCTCCTCCAGCGCCAACTGCCGGGACGTGCTGCGGGCCGCCGGGATCAACGGGCTGTTCGACGTGGTGGTGGACGGCGTGGTCGCCGAGCGCGAGCAGCTGGCCGGCAAGCCCGCCCCGGACACCTACCTGGCGGCCGCGAAGGCGCTCGGCGTGCCGCCCGAGCACGCCGCCGTGTTCGAGGACGCGCTCGCCGGGGTGGCTTCCGGGCGGGCCGGCGGCTTCGGCGCGGTGGTCGGCCTCGACCGTACCGGCCAGGCCGACGAACTGCGCGCCCACGGTGCGGACCTGGTGGTCGCCGACCTGTCCGACCTGGTCGAGGGGGACCCGCTGTGACCGCGCCCGACGCCTTCTCGGTCGACCCGTGGGGGGTCGCCGAGCACGGCCTGGACCTGGACGCCCAGGCCCGGGCCGAATCGGTGTTCGCGCTGTCCAACGGCCACATCGGCCTGCGCGGCAACCTCGACGAGGGCGAGCCGCACGGTCTGCCCGGCACCTACCTGAACGGCGTGTTCGAGCTGCGTCCGCTGCCGTACGCGGAGAGCGGCTACGGCTACCCGGAGTCCGGGCAGAGCGTCATCAACGTCACCAACGGCAAGGTCATCCGGCTGCTGGTCGACGACGAGCCGTTCGACCTGCGCTACGGCGAACTCCGCAGCCACCAGCGGAGCCTGGACTTCCGGGACGGCCTGCTGCGGCGGTACGCGGAGTGGACCTCGCCGGCCGGGCGGACGGTCAAGGTGACCTCGGTGCGGCTGGTCTCGCTCACCCAGCGGGCGGTGGCGGCGGTCGACTACACGGTGGAGGCGGTGGACGGCCCGGTGCGGATCGTGGTCCAGTCCGAGCTGGTCGCCAACGAGCAGCTGCCGGGCGGGGAGCGCGACCCGCGGGCGGCCGCGGTGCTGGAGCAGCCGCTGGTCTCCGAACTCCACCACGCGGCCGGCACCAAGACGGTGCTGGTGCACCGCACCCGCTACAGCGGGCTGCGGGTGGCCGCCGGGACCGACCACGCCATCGAGGGCCCGGACCAGGTCGACACCACCGCGGAGTCCACCGACGACCAGGGCCGGATCAGCGTCACCACCGTGCTGGAGGCCGGGGAGAAGCTGCGGCTGGTCAAGTTCATGGCGTACGGCTGGTCGGCGACGCGCTCGCTGCCCGCGGTCCGGGACCAGGTGGAGGCGGCGCTGACCGCCGCCCGGCACACCGGCTGGGACGGGCTGGTGGCGGAGCAGCGCCGCTTCCTGGAGCGGTTCTGGTCGAACAACGACATCGAGATCGAGGGCGACGTCGAGCTCCAGCAGGCGGCCAGGTTCGCGCTGTTCCACGTGCTGCAGGCCGGTGCGCGCAGCGAGGAGCGGGCCATCCCCGCCAAGGGTCTGACCGGGCCCGGCTACGACGGGCACAGCTTCTGGGACACCGAGATGTTCGTGCTGCCGGTGCTCACCTACTGCCTGCCCGGCGCGGTCGGGCAGGCGCTGCGCTGGCGGCACACCACGCTGCCGATGGCGCGTGAGCGGGCGGCCCAACTGGGCCTGGCGGGAGCGGTGTTCCCGTGGCGGACGATCCGCGGGGAGGAGTGCTCCGGGTACTGGCCGGCCGGTACCGCGGCGTTCCACATCGGCGCCGACATCGCGGCGGCCGTGGTGCGCTACGTCCGGGCCACCGGGGACGTGGAGTTCGAGCAGACCTACGGGCTGGAGCTGCTGGTCGAGACGGCCCGGATGTGGCGTTCGCTCGGCCACCACGACCCGGTCGGCCGGTTCCGGATCGAGGGGGTCACCGGGCCGGACGAGTACAGCGCGGTGGCGGACAACAACGTGTTCACCAACCTGATGGCGCAGTCCAACCTGCGGCACGCCGCCGAGGCCGCCAACCGGCACCCGCTGCAGGCCGCGGCGCTGGGCGTGGACACCGAGGAGGCGGCGGCCTGGCGGGACGCGGCCGCCGCGATGTTCATCCCGTACGACGAGAAGCTCGGGGTGCACCCGCAGGCGGACGGCTTCACCGACCACCAGCTGTGGGACTTCGAGAACACCCCGGCCGAGACCTACCCGCTGCTGCTGCACTACCCGTACTTCGACCTGTACCGCAAGCAGGTGGTGAAGCAGGCCGACCTGGTGCTCGCCATGCAGGTGCGCGGCGACGCCTTCACCGAGGACCAGAAGGCCCGCAACTTCGCCTACTACGAGCGGCTGACCGTCCGCGACTCCTCGCTGTCCGCCTGCACCCAGGCGGTGATCGCGGCCGAGGTCGGCCAGCTGGACCTGGCGTACGACTACACCGCCGAGGCCGCCCTGATGGACCTGCGCGACCTCGGCGGCAACACCCGCGACGGGCTGCACATGGCCTCGCTGGCGGGGGCCTGCATCGCGCTGGTGGCGGGCTTCGGCGGGCTGCGGGACCACTCGGAGCACCTGTCGTTCCGCCCGCGGCTGCCCGCGGGGCTGCAGCGGCTGGCGTTCACGCTGCGGATCCGGGAGAGCCTGCTGCGGGTCGACATCACCCACGCCACCACCGTCTACACGGTCCGCAAGGGCGGGCCGCTGACCCTGCTGCACGACGGCGAGCCGGTGCGGCTCGGGGTGGAGGAGAGCGCCACCCGGCGGACCGCGGTGATCGAGGCGCCCGAGCGGTGCGTCCAGCCGCCCGGCCGCGAGCCCGCCCGGCGGACCGCACGGGCCGGGGTGCAGGGTGTCGTGCAGGCGGGCGGGACGGAGCACCTCGCCGCCGAGTGACAAGGCATCAACAAGCTTTCTCCCAGGAGCCCTTTACCGTCGCCAACCGGCGGTAAAGGGCTCCTCCAATTTTCTGACGGTCCGTTGTTGGACGTGAACATGTCCGTCTAGCGTCGTCGTCAGCTCCCCGTACCACCCAGGTGGGAGGCGGCGGCCCCGGGCCGTCCGGCCGTCCCGCTGCTTCCGCCTGCCCCTCCGCGCCCCGGGACCACCCCATCCGGCGCGCGGCGCATCCGCACGGCCCCCGGTTCACCCCAGCCACAGGAGGCAGTCCGTTGCGTACCCCCACGCCCCGCACCCGTCGGGCCGTCCTGGCCGCCGCCGGCACCGCGGCGCTCGCCGTCTCGGCCTTCGCGTCCGCCGCACCCGCCGGCGCCGCCGCCACCCCCACCACCTACAGCAAGGGCGGCACCTCCTGGGTCCGCTCCTGCGCCACCCTGGCCAAGGGCGACACCATGGCCTGCCACGCCCTGCGGGTCACCAGCACCGTCGAGCCGGTGCACGCGCTCGGCGTCACCCCGGACCTGACGCCGGCCGGCTACGGCCCGTCCGACCTGCTCGGCGCTTACAAGCTGCCGGCCGGCGGCGGCGCCGGGATGACCATCGCCATCGTGGACGCCTACGACGACCCCTCGGCCGAGGCGGACCTGGGCGTCTACCGGGCCCAGTACGGCCTGCCGGCCTGCACCACCGCCAACGGCTGCTTCAAGAAGACCGACCAGAACGGCGGCACCAGCTACCCCGCCAAGAACAGCGGCTGGGCCGGGGAGATCTCGCTCGACCTGGACATGGTCTCCGCGATCGCCCCCAAGGCGAAGATCGTCCTGGTGGAGGCGGCCAGCGCCTCGATGGCCAACCTCGGCAAGAGCGTCAACACCGCGGTCGCGCTGGGCGCCAAGTTCGTCTCCAACAGCTACGGCGGCGGCGAGTCCTCCGCCGACACCTCCTACGACAGCTCGTACTTCAACCACCCGGGCGTCGCCATCACCGTCTCCTCGGGCGACTCCGCCTACGGCGCCGAGTACCCGGCCGCCTCCCGGTACGTCACCGCGGTCGGCGGCACCGCGCTCAGGCGGGACTCCAGCAGCCGCGGCTGGAGCGAGTCGGTCTGGCTCACCAACTCCACCGAGGGCGGCGGCTCCGGCTGCTCGGCCTACGACGCCAAGCCCACCTGGCAGAAGGACACCGGCTGCAAGAAGCGGACCATCGCCGACGTCGCGGCGGTCGCCGACCCCGCCACCGGCGTCGCGGTCTACCAGACCTACGGCGGCAGCGGCTGGGCGGTGTACGGCGGCACCAGCGCCTCCTCGCCGATCATCGCGGGCGTCTACGCGCTCGGCGGCGCCCCGTCCGCGGGCAGCAGCCCGGCCTCCTTCCCGTACGCCCACACCACCTCGCTGTTCGACGTGACCACGGGCTCCAACGGCAGCTGCTCGCCGGCCTACCTGTGCAAGGCCGGTGCGGGCTACGACGGCCCGACCGGGCTCGGCACCCCGAACGGGACGGCCGCCTTCCACGGCTGACCCGCTCCGCTCCCCACGGCGGTGCGCGCGGCGGCCGGGGCCTGCGGGCCCCGGCCGCCCTTCCGTGCGCCTCGGCCGAAATGTCCCCTTTGCCGTGTTAGGCATGGTCCGACAGCGGGCGACGGGCGAGACGGGACGAGGTACCCCATGGGCAGCGTGGCCGAGCAGATGGTGGAGGTGCTCCGGCAGGCGGGCGTGGAACGGGTCTACGGGGTGGTGGGTGACAGCCTCAACCCGGTGGTCGACGCGATCCGGCGGGCCGAGGGCATCTCCTGGGTGCACGTGCGCAACGAAGAGGCCGGGGCCTTCGCCGCCGCCGCCGAGGCCGAACTGACCGGCCGGCTCGCGGTCTGCGCCGGCTCCTGCGGGCCCGGCAACACCCACCTGATCCAGGGCCTGTACGACGCGCAGCGCAGCGGCGTCCCGGTGCTGGCGCTGGCCTCGCACATCCCGTCCGGCCAGATCGGTACCGGCTTCTTCCAGGAGACCCACCCGGAGCGGGTGTTCACCGACTGCAGCACCTTCTGCGAGCTGGTCTCCACCCCCGAGCAGCTGCCCCGGCTGCTGCGGGTCGCGGTGCAGCACGCGCTCGGCGCCCCCGGAGTCTCGGTGCTGGTCTTCCCCGGCGACGTGGCCGCGCTGCCCGCCGCCGGGCCCACCGGCGAGGGCACCTTCCTGACCGAGCAGGCGGTCGCCGCCCCGCCCTGGTCCCAGGTCCGGGCGCTCGCCGAGGCGCTGAACTCCGCCGGCACCGTGACGGTCTTCGCCGGCGCCGGCACCCGCGGCGCCCACGAGGAGGTGATGAAGCTCGCCGCCACCGTGCAGGCGCCGGTCGGGCACTCGCTGCGCGGCAAGGAGTGGATCCAGTACGACAACCCGTACGACGTCGGGATGAGCGGCCTGCTCGGCTACGGCGCCTGCCACGAGGCGCTGCACGAGGCCGAGCTGGTGGTGCTGCTGGGCACCGACTTCCCGTACGACTCGTTCCTGCCGCAGGCCCGGACCGTCCAGGTGGACCACGACGCCACCCGGCTCGGCCGCCGCACCCCGCTGGAACTGGCCGTGCACGGCGATGTCGCGGCCACCCTGCGGGCGGTGCTGCCGCTGCTCGACCAGAAGCAGGACCGGCGCTTCCTGGACGCCATGCTCGACAGGCACTGCCGGGCCCTGGAGACCGTGGTCGGCGCCTACACCAAGGACATCGGCCACCACCGCCCGGTCCACCCGGAGTACGTCGCCTCGGTCCTGGACGAACTGGCCGCCGACGACGCGGTGTTCACCGTCGACACCGGCATGAACAACGTCTGGGCGGCCCGCTACCTCACCCCGAACGGGCGGCGCCGGGTGATCGGCTCCTTCCTGCACGGCTCGATGGCGAACGCCCTGCCGCACGCGATCGGCGCCCAACTCGCCTTCCCCGGACGCCAGGTGGTGTCGCTGTCCGGCGACGGCGGGATCGGCATGCTGCTCGGCGAACTGCTCACGGTGGCCAAGTACCGGCTGCCGGTGAAGACGGTGGTGTTCAACAACGGCGCGCTCGGCATGATCAAGCTGGAGATGCTGGTCAGCGGCTACCAGGAGGCCGAGACCGACAACGGCGACGTGGACTACGCGGCCATCGCCCGGGCCTGCGGCATCCCCGCCAAGCGGGTGACCGACCCCGCCGCGGTCGAACAGGCGCTGCGGGAGGCGCTGGAACGCCCCGGCCCGGCCCTTGTCGACGTGGTCACCGACCCCAACGCGCTGTCCATCCCGCCGCGGATCACCGCCGCCCAGCTCAAGGGCTTCGCGCTGGCCGCCGGCAAGACCGTGCTGTCCGGCGGGGTCGGCCGGATGATCGACCTGGCGCGCAGCAACCTGCGCAACATCCCGCGCCCCTGATCGGACCGTAGCGCCACCGCTGACCTGCGGGTTTGCCCGGGAGGCAAGTTTCTTGCCTCTGAGGCACCGGCGGGTGTGCACTGGAGGCATGACAGACGACCAAGAGGTCGCGGGCCTCGGCGCCCGACTGCGCGAACACCGGCTCGCCGGACGGTTCACCCTGGAGGCCGCGGCCGCCCGGGTCGGACTCTCCCCAGCTTACGTGTCCCGCCTGGAGACCGGACAGCGCCAGCCCTCGCTGCCCGTCCTGCTCGGCCTCGCCCGCGCCTACGGCACCACCGTCGCCGGACTGCTCGGCGAACAGCCCGGCGAGCCCGACCCGGTGATCCGCGGCGCCGCCATCGAACCGGGCCGGGCCGGTGGCTGGGGCTACCGGCGGGCCGGCGCCCCCGGCCGGGCCATGCAGGCCCTGCACGTCCAGGTGCCGCCCGGCCTCCAGGACGCCGTGGTCCGGGTCCACCCGGGCGAGGAGTGGCTGTACGTCACCCGCGGCCGGCTGCGGCTGACCCTCGGCGAGCGCGTCCACCTGCTCGACGAGGGCGACTCCGCCCACTTCGACTCGCTCACCCCGCACTGCATCGCCGCCGACTCCGCCGACGGGGTCGAGCTGCTCTTCCTGCACACCCTGCTGCAGAGCCCGGGCGGCGAACTCTGCCTCGGCGACACGCCCCGGCTCTGAACCCCGCCCCACCCGCAATCACCCCCGCGGCACACCCACCACCGGAGGACCGACATGGCCGACACCGCCACCGCCCCCGCCAGTGACCTCGCCACCCACCCCGCGACCGGCCCCGCCGCCCATCCCGCCGCCGACCTCACCAAGGACGCCGGACGCCGCACCGACCGCCGGGTCTGGATCCGCGCCGCCATCTACATGGTGGCCACCCATGCCTTCGCCGGGTTCGTCATCCTGCTCTTCGAGATCGGCCACCGCGGCGGCCGCTGAGCCGCGCCGCGCCGCCGGGGCGGTCACAGCCGCAGCAGCGTGCACAGTGCGTCCAGCGCCGCCGGGAACGCGTGGTCGGCCGGCGTCCCGTACCCGACCACCAGCGCCGCGGGCGCGTCCGCGGCCGGCGGCGCCTCGGACGCCCGGCACCAGGACAGCACGCTCAGCGAGATCCCCAGCCAGCGCGCCTGCCGCAGCAGCTCCTCCTCGCCGAGCGAGCCCGGCGGCAGCTCCAGGACGGCGCTCAGCCCCGCCGACAGGCCGGTCACCCGGACCTCGGGCACCCGCTCGGCCAGCACCTCGATCAGCCGGTCGCGGCGCCGCCGGTACTGCAGCCGGCTGCGCCGGATGTGCCGGTCCAGGTCGCCGGAGGTGATCAGCTCGGCCAGCGCCAGCTGCTCCACCGCGCCGCTCTGTCCGTCCGCCAGCCGCTTCTGCCGCATCACCGGCTCGACCAGCCGGCCGGGCAGGGCCAGCCAGGCCATCCGGATCCCCGGCGCCAGGCTCTTGGACGCCGTCCCCGCGTACACCACCCGCTCCGGGTCCAGTGCCTGCATCGCGCCCAGCGGCTGCCGGTCGTAGCGGAACTCGCCGTCGTAGTCGTCCTCGATCACCACCCCGCCGGTGGCCCGGGCCCAGGCCACCGCGGTCGCCCGGCGCGCGGCGCGCAGCGCCACCCCGGTCGGGAACTGGTGCGCCGGGGTCAGCACCGCCGCCCCGGCCGGCGAGCCGAGCAGCTCCCCGGTGCGGGCACCCCCCTCGTCCAGCGACAGCGGCACCGTGCCGAGACCCGCCTCCGCGATCACCGCCCGCTGCGGCGGCAGGCCGTACTCCTCCACCGCCACCGTCCGCACCCCCTGCTCGTGCAGCGCCCGGCAGAGCAGCCCGAGCCCCTGGGTGTAGCCGGAGCACACCACCAGCCGCTCCGGGTCGGTACGCACGCCGCGGACCCGGGCCAGGTAGGCCGCCAGCGCCCGGCGCAGCTCGATCCGGCCGCGCGGGTCGCCGAGCCCGAAGGCCTCGTGCGGGGCGGTCGCCAGCGCCCGCCGGGTGGCCGCCAGCCACGCGTTCCGCGGGAAGCGGGAGAGGTCCGGGCTGCCCGGCATCAGGTTGTGCCGGACGGCCGGTTCGGGCCGCACCCCGGGCGGCGGCGGGGCCGGCTGCGGCTCGCCGCGCTCGGCCACCACCGTGCCCGAGCCCTGCCGGGACGTCAGCCAGCCCTCCGCGCCGAGCTGGGTGTACGCCTCGGCGACGGTGTTGCGGGCGATGCCGAGGTCCGCCGCCAGCGCCCGGGAGGACGGCAGCCGGGTGCCGGGACCGAGCCGGCCCTCCCGGACGGCGGTGCGCAGCGCGTCCTCCAGCGCGGCCCGCAGGCCCAGGCCGCGGGCCCGGCCCGCGGACAGGTCGAGGTGCAGGTCGCCGCCGAAAGTGGCCCAGGATCCCATGACCCAAATGAACCACACTGACGGGCCATCAGGCACCTACGGTGGAGACATGACGACGCACGAGAACACCACCCCCGACGCCCTCGTCCCCGCCCCCGTCCAGCGGATCTCGCTCCCCGAGCAGGCCGCCGAGTTCTACGCCGCGATGATCAAGCTGGACCGGGCCGCCCGCACCGACGTCGACCCGACCCTCGCCGAACTGGTCAAGATCCGTGCCTCGCAGATCAACGGCTGCGCCTTCTGCCTGGACATGCACACCACCGACGCCCGGGCGCAGGGCGAGCAGGAGCACCGGATCCACACCCTGCCGGCCTGGCGCGAGACCCCGTACTTCACCGCGAAGGAGCGGGCCGCGCTCGCCCTCACCGAGGCCGTCACCCTGGTCACCGACGGCCATGTCCCGGACGCGGTCTACGACGAGGCGGCCAAGCTGTTCGACCAGCGGGAACTGGGCTAGCTGATCGCGCTGATCATCGCCATCAACTCCTGGAACCGGATCGCCATCGCCACCCGGCTCAGCCCCGCCCCCAAGCAGGCCTGACCACCCGCCCCGGCCCAGCACCCGCCCCGGCCCACCACCCGTCCGGCCCGCCGTCCAGGTCCGATTCCCGCCGGACCCGGCACCCCCAGACCGACAGGCTGTCACCATGACCACACCGCACGACAAGGCGAAGCTCCTCCACGCCCTCCACCGCCCCGGCACCCCCCTGGTCCTGGCCAACGTCTGGGACGCCGCGAGCGCCCGCCTGGTCGCCGGGGCCGGCGCCCCGGCCATCGCCACCGCCAGCGCCTCCGTCTCCTGGACCCTCGGTGTCCCCGACGGGCAGGTGCTGGGCCTGCCGCGCGCCCTGGCCCAGACCGCCCTGATCGCCGCCGCCGTCGACCTGCCGGTCACCGCCGACCTCGAACACGGCTTCGCCGACACCCCCGAAGGCGTCGGCGCGAGCATCACCGAGCTGATCGCCACCGGCGCCGTCGGCGTCAACCTGGAGGACGGCTGGTCCGGTCCCGGTCCGCTGCGCCCGGCCGCCGACGCCGCCGAGCGGATCGCCGCCGCCCGCCGGGCCGCCGACGCGACCGGCGTCCCGCTGTTCCTCAACGCCCGCACCGACGTCTTCCTGCTCGGCGCGGGCGAGCCGGCCGGCCGCCTGGACGAGGCCGTCACCCGGGCCCGCGCATTCGCCGAGGCCGGCGCCGACGGCGTCTTCGTCCCCGGGGTGGCCGACCCCGCCACCATCGCCGCCCTGGTCGCGGCCGTGCCCGTGCCGCTCAACGTGATGGCCGGCCCCGGCGCCCCCACCGTCGCCGAACTCGCCGCCCTCGGCGTCGGCCGGATCAGCCTCGGCCCCGGCCTCGCCAAGGCCGCCTACGCGGCCGTGCAGCGCGCCGCCCGCGAGGTGTACACCCACGGGAGCTACGACGCGCTGGCCGACGGCCTCGGCTACGACGAGCTGAACGCCCTGTTCACCGGCTGAACCGGGCTCAGCTCACCGACACCGGCGGCCGGTCCAGCACCCGGCCGACCGTCCCGCACACCCCCGTGGTGCGCTCCGCCGCCGGCCCGACCACCGGGTACTGGGCCAGCTCCTGGTGGCACACCTCGTCCGCCGACGCCCCCTGGGAGTAGTCGCGGGCCTGCTCCGCGTGCGCGGGGGCGGCGGCCACCGCGACGGCGGCCAGGGACAGGGCGGCCAGCGCCGGGATCTTCGTCATGACCTGCCCAACGAGCCCCCGGCCGCCGGGTACCGGCCGCCCCCGCGGATACGCCCGTCCGCCGGGGCGGCCGCCCGCTACGCGGTGCGCACGTACAGGGTCCGCACGCTGTTGCTGACGAACGAGGCGATCGGCTCCGGCGCCGGGGCGTCCTTCGCCGCCGTCAGCCCCGGGAAGCGGCCGAACAGGCCGCGCAGCGCCGTCTCCGCCTCCAGCCGGGCCAGCCCCGCCCCGAGGCAGAAGTGCGGCCCGTGCCCCAGCGACAGGTGCCGGGCCGGCTGCCGGGTCAGGTCGAACCGGTCCGCGTCCGGGTAGTGCCCCTCGTCGCGGCCCGCCGAGGCGTACGAGGCCAGCAGCGCCTCACCCCGGCGGATCAGCACCCCGCCGACCTCGATGTCCTCCACCGCGTACCGCAGCGGGAACTGCCCCACCGGGGAGTCGTACCGCAGCGTCTCCTCCACCACCGCCGACCACGGCTGCTGCCCGGACAGCACCAGCTCCAGCTGCGACCGGTCGGCCAGCAGCGCCCGCACCGCGTTGGTGATCAGGTTGAGCGTGGTCTCGTGCCCCGCCACCAGCATCAGCAGCAGCGTGCCGACCAACTCCTGCTCGGTCAGCCGGTCGTCCGCCTCCCGGGCCGCGATCAGATCGGTGGTCAGGTCGTCCCCGGGCTCGGCCCGCTTGGCCGCCACCACCGACCCCAGCAGCGCGAACAGGCCCCGCTGCGCCGCCACCGCCGCCTCCGGCGTCGCGGAACTGCTCACCAGGGTGTCGGACAGCTCGTGCAGCTGGTGCTGCTGCTCGACCGCCAGCCCCAGCAGCTCGCCGATCACCTGCATCGGCAGCGGGTACGCGAAGTGCTCGCGCAGGTCGAACTCGCCCTCCAGCGTGGCCATCGCGTCCAGCAGCCGCTCGCAGCGCGCCTCGACGGCGGGCGCCAGCTCGGCGATCCGGCGGGGTGTGAACGCCTGGGTGACCAGACCGCGCAGCCGCCGGTGGTCCGCGCCGTCCACGGTGATCATGCCGGGCACGGTGACGAAGTTCAGCAGCGGCCAGCCCTCCGGCAGCCGACCCTCCCGGAAGGTGGTCCACAGCTGCGGGTTCTTGCCGACCCGGGGATCGGCGAGCAGCTCCTGGAGGGTGTCGTGGTGGGTTATCGCCCAGACCACCACCCCGCCAGGGAGTTCCACCAGGACCGCAGGGCCAGCCGCCCGGAGCCGGCTGTTCTCTCCGTGCTGGTCCCGTCCGAAGGCGTCGAGTCGGACGGGGGTGAGAGTGTCGGCGGTGTCCATGGCGGCCTTTCGGGTGCGGGGGCTCGGGGCGGGGTGAAAGCGCTGTACAGCACCGGCAGCGACACCAGCGCGCGCGACCACGGCGACTGCCGCCAGGCCAGCTCGTTGGCGGGAAACGCCAGTTGGAGGTCGGGCAGCCGGTGCAGCAGGGTCTCCAGCGCCGTCTCGACGATCAGCCGGGCCGGGTGCTGGGCCGGACAGACGTGCCGGCCGGCCCCCCAGGCGAGGTGCGCCCGGTTCCCGGCGATGCCGTCCGAGGCGGCGTGCACCGCCGGGTCGGCGTTGGCCCCGGCCAGTCCCAGCACCAGCATGTCGCCCGCGCTGATGTACTGGCCGCCGAGCACGGTGTCACCGGTGGCCCACCGGCCCGGGAAGTTCTGCGTCGGGGGATCCCGCCACAGCACCTCCTCCAGCGCGTCCGCGACGGTCAGCCGGCCACCCGCCAGGGTGGACCGGAAACGGCGGTCGGTCAGCAGCAGCCGCAGCGTGTTGCCGGTCCAGTTGATGGTGGTCTCGTTGCCCGCGACCAGGATCACCACCAGGTGGTGCAGCGCCTCCTCGTCGCTCAGCCCGGCCTGGTGGGCCAGCAGCCACGAGGTCAGGTCCGCGCCCGGCTCGGCCCGGCTGCGGCGCACCAGATCGGTCAGGATCGCCTGGAACTCGGCGTTGGCCCGCACCGACTTCTCGCTGCTGTCCACGAAGTGGCTGATCAGCTCGATCAGGTGCGGGCCCATCTCGGCCGGCAGCCCCAGCAGCTGGGTGAAGACCAGCAGCGGCAGCCGGCGCGCGTACTGCGCGATCAGGTCGGCCGTACCGTCCGGACCCCAGCTGTCGATCAGCGAGTTGGCGGCGGTCTCGGTGGTCTCCCGCAGCTGCCGGTGGTCGATCCGGCCGAGCGTCTGCGCCACCGCGCCGCGCAGCCGCTGGTGCTCGCCGCCGTCCAGGTTGAGCAGCGTCGGCCGCCACGCCGTCATCGGCAGCAGCCGCGAGTCCGGCTTCAGCCGGCCCTCGGCCGGCACCCGCCAGCGCCGCGAGTCCTTGGAGAACAGCTTCTCGTTGCGGGTCAGTTCGAGCAGTTCGGCGTAGCCGAGCACCAGCCAGGCCTCGACCCCCGGCTCCAGCTCGATCGGCGCGACCGGCCCGTGCTGCTCGCGCAGCCGGGCGTACAGCCCGTGCGGGTCGTCCGCGACGGCCGCGCCGTACAGCTGCGCGGCGGGCGCCGGCGGGCCGCCGGCCCGGTGCGCGGGACAGCCGGGCGGCGGGGTGGCCGCCTGGGGCTCGGGAGTCGTCATCGCTGGAGCTCCAGTACGGCGGTGGAGAGCAGATGGTCCACGAAGTCGATCAGCACGTCGTAGGCGGCCTGCCGGTCGCGCGCGTCGCAGCGCAG
This sequence comes from Kitasatospora sp. NPDC048540, assembly GCF_040651175.1. Taxonomy (NCBI): domain Bacteria; kingdom Bacillati; phylum Actinomycetota; class Actinomycetes; order Kitasatosporales; family Streptomycetaceae; genus Kitasatospora; species Kitasatospora sp. NPDC048540. The sequence continues at coordinate 9,780 of NZ_JBEZIR010000006.1, read as the reverse complement.
GATCGGCACCTCGGGCAGCAGGTCCAGGGCGGAGCGCAGGTCGTCCTCGGGGTGTTCCGGGGTGTCGGGGAAGACGTTCACGGCGACCGCGAACGGGATCCGCTGCTCCTCCAGCTGCCCCAGCACGTCGAAGCTCTCGTCCAGCCGGCGGGTGTCCACCAGCGCGATCGCGCCGAGCGCCCCGCGCGACAGGTCCTCCCACAGCGGCCAGAACCGCTGCTGGCCCGGTGTGCCGAACAGGTACAGGGCGAGCTGCGGGTTGAGCGTGATCCGGCCGAAGTCCAGCGCGACCGTGGTGGTGGTCTTGTCGGGCCGCCCGGTCAGGTCGTCCACCCCGACCCCGGCCGAGGTCATCACCTCCTCGGTCCGCAGCGGCGCGATCTCGCTCAACGCCCCGACCAGCGTGGTCTTGCCGACCCCGAACGGGCCGGTGACCAGGATCTTCACCGCCCCCTGCACGGTGGCCGGCAGGTACGACGGCGCGTCGCCTTCGGTGCCGGCAGTGCCGGTGGTGTCAGCGGAGCTGGCGGAGGCCAACGAGTACCTCCTCGAGGAGATGCGTCGGCAGGCGGTCGGCCTGCGGCGCGGGCGGGCGGACCTGGACGGCGCCCAGGTCCCAGAGGTCGTCGACCAGCACCCGGACCACGCTGACCGGCAGCCGCAGGTGGGCCGCGACCTCGGCGACCGACAGCAGGTCGTGGCAGAGCGCCAGGATCCGCTGGTGCTCCCGGTTCAGCGTGTCCCCGGACCGCAGATCGGGGTCGAGGTCGGCCGCGGGGACCGCGCTGACCAGGCTCTCGATGGCGAGCGCCGGCCGGTTGGTACCGCTGCGCCCGCCGGTGATCACGTACGGCCGGACCGGGCCGCTCACCGGGCGTCCCCGGCCGCCTGACCGACCCGCGGCGGACTGGTCAGGTGGGTGCCGATCCGCTCGACCAGCACCTGCATCTGGTACGCCACCAGCCCGGCGTCCACCGATTCGCCGGTCACCACCGCGAGGTGCGCACCCGCGCCGGCCGCCACCACGAACAGGTAGCCGCCGCCGTACTCGACCACGATCTGCCGGGTGCTGGACCCCCGGCCGCCGAAGCCCTGGGCCACCCCCCGGGCCAGCGACTGCAGCCCGGAACAGGCCGCGGCCAGCCGCTCGGCGTCGTCCCGGCCGATCTGCTCGCTGCGGCCGATCTCCAGGCCGTCGTTGGACACCACGACGGCGTGCCGGACGTCGGGGACCGCGACGATGTCCGAGAGCAGCCAGCCGAGGTCAGGATTGGTGGTCATGGAAATCTCCGGAGCGCTGGGGAGGTCGGGGGGATTCGGGGGCCGACCCCGCCGGCCCGGCGGGCGGGCGGGGGTCGTCGTCGGACTGCCGGTCCTGCCGGGCGGCCGACCGGCCACTCGCGGTACCGGCCTGGAACAGGGCCATGAAGGTCTTGGCGCCGTCGGCGGAGCGCGCCGGCGGCGCGGCGGCCTCGGGCTGCGTGGGCGGCCGCGGCGGACCGTCGGTGCCCCGGCGGTTGGCCCGCCGGGGCAGGGCGCCGGGCTCCGGCGCGGCCGGTGCGACATCGCCGGGACGGGCGGGGGCGTCCGGCCGTGCGGTGTCCTTCGGCTGTGCGGCGCCCGACGGCCGGGCGGCGGGGGCCGAGCGCTCGGGACCGCCCGGCGCGGCCACCGCGCGGGGCTGCGATGGCACCCGGGCCGGGGGCGCGGGGAGCACCAGGGTGCCCGCCGGGGCCGGGGGCAGCGCGGTCGGCAGCGGCTCGGTGAGCAGGGCGTTCGGCAGCAGCACCACCACCCGCACACCTCCGTACGGGGAGGGCGCCGAGCTGAGGGTGACCCGGAAGCCGTACTGCTCGGCCAGCCGGCCGACCGCCGCGAGCCCCAACTGCGGTACCTCGCCCAGCCGGGAGACCTCCAGGCTGCCGCCGCCCGCCAGCGCCGCGGCGGCCTTCTCCACCGCCTGCTCCGGCATGCCGACGCCGCAGTCGTCGATCTCCACCACCGCGCCGTTGTGCACCGACATCAGCGTCACGAACACCTGGGTGGACGGCGGCGAGTAGCGGGTGGCGTTGTCCAGCAGCTCGGCCACCGCGTGGATCAGCGCCTCGGCGGCCGCGCCGACCACGGCGGTCTCGATCCGGCTGCGCACCACCACCCGCTGGAACGGCAGGATGCGGGACTGCGCGCCGCGCACCACGTCCTCCAGGGCCACCGGCTCGGGCCAGTGCCGGCCCGCCCGGGCGCCGCAGAGCACCGCCAGCGTCTGTGCCAGCCGGGCCTGTTGGGCCGCCGCGTGGTCCGCCTTGAGCAGGCCGTCGAGCAGCGCCGGGTCGTCGTGGGTGCGCTCCATCTCGTCCAGCCCGGCCTGCTGGTCGTGCGCCATCACCAGGATCCGGCGGGCGACGCTCAGGAAGGCCCGCCGGGTGGCGGAGTTGAGGTCCTGCTCCTGCTGGACGGCGGCGTTCTCGGCCGAGCGGCGGTCGAGCGCCTCGGCCAGGTCGGCGCGTAGCCGGTCGAGCTCCCGGTCCTGGTCGGCGAGCCGACCGCGCAGGGTGACCGTGACGGCATGGAACCTCGCGGCGGCCACCAAGGCGAGGACGGCGAGGCCGCCGGCTGCTGCTCCGCACCACTGAGTCATCGTCACGCGGCGAAGTCTAGGGCGATGATCCTACGTTCGTGTGAACCGATCGGTCGTCAATTGAGCTTAATCAGTCAAACTTTCACAGGATGGTGGAATCCTCCAACTCCCCGACCTGGACGCATCGGTGCTGGTCGCCGACGAACTTGACGGCGTACACGGGGTGATCCGTCCGGCGCCCTCGCGCCGATGATCAGCCGGAACTGCTCCTCGCCCGGCATCCCCGTCACGACCACCCCGGGCCGCACCACCGCCGCCGGCGGCCCGGACGCACCCGGCGGCAGCGGCGCCACGCGCTCCGGCCGGGCGTCGCACTCGGTCACGGCCGCCGGGGGCACTCGGGCAGCCGCCCGGTCGGGGCGGAGGGCAGCTACTGGCCGTCCGACTCGCCGTACGGCTCCTGGGCGCGGGCCGGGACGGGCCGCAGCGCGCGCAGACCGCGGGCCACGGCGTACGCCCGGGCGAGGTGGCCGCCCGTGGTGGCGCCGGCCGCGGGGACGCCCGGACGGGCGGTCCCGGTCCGCTGGGCGGGGACCAGTCCGGCGGCGGTCCGGGAGGGCTCCACGGTCTGGGGCATCTGTCCACGTCCTCGGGGCGGCCGGAGCGCTGGGAGCGTCCGGGTACCCACCAAGTCTCACCCGCGGACTGTGACAGAACGGTCTCGAAACCCACCCGAAGCCATACCGGCGCCCGGTCGGCCACGGTCAGGAACCGGTCGCCCCAGGTCGGTTCCGGTCAGCGGCGGACGCGGGGCGGATCGGGCCCGGGGCCGGGCGGCGTTGGACAGCACGAGGGCCACCCGGTGGTCCGGGTGGCCCAGGAGCAGGTCGGAGGGTGCGGCCGGTCAGGCCTGGATCCCCGGCAGCCCGTCCAGGCCGTCCAGGTCGGGGCTGCCGCCTGAGACGGTGCCGAGAAGGTCGACCGGGACGTCGGGGGCGGTGATGGCGTCCGGGGTCGGGCCACGGTCGCCGGCGGGGGCCGCGTGCGCGCTGGGGGCGGTCAGGGAGGCCACCACACCGACGGCGAGGGAGGCGACGGCGAGCATGCTTCGCTTCTTCATGCCCTGCCCAACGCCCGACGGCCCCGCCAGGACACGGGTGGCCCAGCGCGGGGCGGGCTCAGCCGGCGGGGGCCTGGCCGGGCCAGTCCCGCAGCCCCGCCGTCAGGACGCCGGTCACCCGCTGCTGGGTCACCGTCAGGTCCTCCGCGAGCTGGAAGCCGCCGCCGGTGGTCAGCGAGGCGAAACCGTGCGCGACGGCGCGGACCGTGCGGGTCGCGTGCACCACCTCCGAGCCCGTCAGGCCGTAGCCGCGCAGTACCGCCATGACCGCCTCGACCAGCCGGGTCGCCGCCGCGGTCAGCGCGGGGTCGGCCGGGTCGGGCGCCTGCGGTATCGCCGCGTACCGCTCGGGGTGCTCGCGGGCGTAGCGGACGTACGCCGCCACCAGTGCCTCCACGGCCTCGTCGGTGCTGCGCCCGAGGGCGGCGGCGCCCAGCCGGTCGGCCAGTTCCTCGGTGACCCGGACCGCGATCAGCCGGCGCAGTTCGGTCAGGCCGCCGGGCACGTGCTTGTAGAGCGAAGGGGTGGCGACCTTGGCCCGGGCGGCGACGGCGGCGAGCGTGAGGGCATCGCCGCCCTGCTCGTCGAGCAGGGCCAGGGCGTGGTCCACGACGGCGGCGGGGGTGAGTCCGGCCCTGGGCATCAGGCGACCTCGTGCAGGAAGGGGAGCAGGGCATCGGCGGTGGCCTGCGGGAATCCCGCCATCGGGTAGTGGCCACCGCCGTCGATCATCACCTTACGGCCCTTCAGCGCGGCCGCCTGGCGGTCGGCCACCAGCTCGGGGTCCGGGAAGTCGACGTCCTTGGTGCCCATCAGCACCAGGGCCGGGCAGGTCACCGCGGCGGTCCAGCCGACCGGGGCGGAGTCGCCGGAGACGTAGCCCCGGGTGGCGGCCTTGCGGCCCGGCTCGCGCAGCATGGCGACCAGCCCGGCACGGTAGGCGTCGAAGTCGGCGGGGCGCTCGGTGGGGAAGTAGAGCTTCTGCGCGGCGCCCCACAGTGCGGGGAAGTGCACCAGGGCCGCGCCGAGCGTCTTGACCAGCGCCTTCTGGAAGGCGTTCGGCGGGAGGTTCTCGATGAAGGCGTCGATCAGCACGATCCCGGCCACCAGCTCGGGCCGGTCGCCGGCCACCTTGACCACGGTTGCGCCGGTGTAGGAGTTGCCGGCCAGGACGGCGCGCCCGATCCCGAGGTGGTCGAGCAGGGCGACCACGTCCGTGGCGATGGCGGCCGGGGAGTGGTCGGTGAAGCCGGTGGAGGAGTCGCCGAGGCCGCGCAGGTCCATGGTGATCACCCGGTGGCCGGCGGCGGTCAGCAGCGGGACCAGGTGCCGGTAGGTGGTGCGCCGGTCCAGCATGCCGGGCAGCAGCACGACCGGCACGGACCCGGCGGCGGTCCCGGCGGTGGTCCCGGCGGTGGTCCCGGTGGTGGGCCCGGCCGCCGAGTCGTCGAAGGCGATCCGGCCGCCGGGAACGGTGACGTACTGGGTGACGGTGGTGTTCATCGCTGCCTCCTGGGCTCCTCGACGGATGCCCGGCCGGTCCGGCGAGCTCCTGTGGCCATAAAGCTAATGCTAATAGCCTTAGCCGTCAAGGGTGCCACGGAGGCGTCCGCGGCCCTGGGGTAGCGTGCGGGTGATCACGGTCCCGGGTGCCGGCCCCGCCCGCCGGTTCGAGTGCCAGGAGGCGTCGTGCCCTTCATCAACGTCAAGCAGCTGTCCGGCCGGACCGACGAGCAGAACGCGGAGATCACCCGCGCGCTGACCGAGGCGTACGCCAGGGTGACCGGGGTGGACCCGGAGAAGATCTGGGTCGCGGTGGAGGAGATCCCGCCGACCCACTGGTCGGCCGGCGGCGAGACCTTCGCGGTGCGGAAGGCGAAGGAGTCCGAGGGCGCGTGACGCCCGTCCGGCCGGTCCGGCCGGGGGCGCGGGTTCAGGCGCCCTCGACCCGGAACGGGTCGTGCTCGGCGAGCAGCTTGTCCAGCCTGGCCTGGTCCACCCGGCTGGTCAGCTCGTCCGCCTCCTGGCGGTCGCGGATCACCTTCGCCAGCGTGAAGGCCGAGGTGATCTCGTACAGCAGGCCGACGGCGAGGAATCCGCGCATCCAGGCGTTGACCGGGAGATAGGCGATCCCGATCGCCAGGGCCGAGGTGGCGAGTGCGAAGGAGAGCACGGCCTGGCCGAAGTACGCCGCCGTGGTTCTGGTCTGCATCTTTGCGGTCATGCCGGTAGGTTCTCCAACTCGCCTTTCCGGCACATGAGTACGGATACTCAACCGGCCGGTAGCGGTCCGTCACCGCCGGCGGGCCGAATCCGGGTGAACCGCCCCGGGCGCCCGGTTCGGGTGCCAAAGTGTTGTCCAGGGCGCTTGGAATCATGGCCCTCATGGGATTAACTTTCGATAACGCAGCGCGGTACGAAACGCCGTAGCCAGACGGCACCGTGCGCCATCGCTCAATCCGCGGGCACGCCCTCACCGGGCGGGTCCGGGGAGCCGGGGAACCACGTTCCTTGGGGTGAATCGGCGGGGCCCAGGCCCGGCCGTAGGAGACCTTCCTGCTCCGAACCCGTCAGCTAACCCGGTCGGCGAGAGGGAAGGAAAGGAGCACGCCTCAGTGGCGTCGACGCACCCGCTCCAGGGCACGGCCGCAGGTACCCAGCTGCTCGACCACCCGGGGGACCGACCCCACCCGGTGGAGGGCCAGCCGGTGGACCTGGGCGCGGACGCCTCACGGCACCGGATGCCCCGTCAGGCCAGGAGCGGCGGACCGCTGCTCGGCGTCACCGCGATGACCGCGGCCCTCGGCGCCACCGGCTTCGGCGCCGCCACCCCCGCGCAGGCCGCGCCGGTGCCCGCACCCGCGGTCACGGCCGCCGACGCCGCCGGCGACGGCGCCCCGTCCGCCGCCGACCCGGGCCTCGCGCTCGCCGCCCGGATCCAGCAGCAGGCCGACGGCCGCGCCGCCGCCGAGCAGGAGGACGCCCGGCTCGCCGCCGCCCAGGACGCCGAGGCCAAGCGGGCCGCCCAGCTCGCCGCGTACGAGACCGCCGCCCCGCAGCAGACCCCGCAGCAGCCTGCCCCCGCCGCCGCCCCGCAGCCGGACGTCCGGTCCGGCGCCCCGCTCGTCCTCCCGGTCACCGGCTACACCCTGACCGCGCACTACGGGCAGTCCGGCTCCTACTGGGCGCACCTGCACACCGGCCTGGACTTCGCCGCCCGCACCGGCGCACCGGTCGGCGCGGTCGCCGCCGGCACCGTCACCTCGGCGGGCTGGTCCGGCCCGCACGGCTACCGGGTGATCCAGACGCTGCCCGACGGCACCGAGATCTGGTACTGCCACCTCTCCCGGATCGCCACCGCCGAGGGCGAGGTGGCCCCCGGCACGGTGCTCGGCGCGGTCGGCGCCACCGGCACCGTCACCGGACCGCACCTGCACCTGGAGGTCCGCCCCGGCGGCGGCGCCCCCGTCGACCCGCTGGCCTGGATGCAGGCGCACGGCCTCAACCCGTAGGCCACCGCCTCAGCCGGTGGGCCACCGCCTCAACCGGTGGGCCACCGCCTCAACCCGTGGGCCACCGCCTCAACCGGTGGGCCACTGCCCGGCATCGCCTTCGCCGTCGGCGTCGGCGGCCTCCTGCGCGGTCTCCTGCGCCGCGGCCTCGCGGGCCGCCAGGTACTCCTCGATCTCCTCGTTGCCGGGCTCCGGCGCCAGGTCCGGGTACTCCTCGACCAGCAGCGCCGGCAGCCCGGGCACCGTCCACTCGCCGTACAGCCGCAGCGCCTCGACGGCGACCGCGGCCTCGAAGCCGTCGAAGTCGCCCGCCAGCTCCTCGGGCATCGGGCGGCCGAGTGCCGTCAGTTCGGCCAGGTTGCGGTAGCTGCGCTGCATCAGGCCCTGCTCCAGCAGCAGCCGGGCGCCGTCGGTGGCCATCCCGATCATCAGCAGCCGGGTCGGTCCCCAGCCGCCGTCCCGCTCCTCCGGCTCCAGACCGGGCGCCGCCGCGTACACCGCCAGACGCTGCTCGGCCGTCAGCTCCCGGAAGGCGTCCAGCCAGCCGCGCACCGCGCCCGGATCGGCCGTGTCCACCCCGTCCGCGCGCAGCAGCAGGGCGTACAGCCGGGGCCAGGTCACCAGGTCGGACCGGCGCAGCAGCCCGCCCAGCACCTCACCCTGCCACTCGGCCTCCTCGCGCAGCCGCTCGTACCGCTTGGCGTTCAGCCGCCGGGCCGCCCGCTGGTGCTCGATCAGCGCCAGCACCGCGTCGCCGTACGCCTGCGCGCCGTACCCCTGCGCGCCGTCCGCCCGCGCGGACAGGTCCGGCTGCACGTACAGGTAGAGCCGCTCGTACAGCAGCTGCTCCAGCAGCGCCGAGCTCAGCTCCGGGTAGCCGTCGTGCATCCGGGCGCCGCTCAGCTCCAGCAGTGCCAGCACCGTCCGCAGCGCCTCCTCGGGCACGGCGGGCCGCCCGGCCTCGGCCGCGGCGGCGAGCAGGTCGGCGGCGCGGGTGTGCGGGATGAGCTGCAGATCTTCGTCATTCACGGACAAACCGTAGCCGGTGCCCCGCAGCCGCCCGGGTAGGGTCGGGCGCCATGGACCAGGTACGGCTGTCCGGCCCCCGGCTGACCCTGCGCGAGTACGCCCACACCCCGCAGGAGGTGGCGGCCCTGCACGCGGTCCTCGGTGACCCGCACACCGTCCGCCACCTCGCCTTCGAGCCGTACGGCTTCGAGGACTGCGCCGACCAGATCGAGCTGTACCTGGAGGAGGCCGAACGCGAGCCCCGCACCGTCTACCGCCTCGCGGTCCGCCGCCGCGCCGACGGCGAGGACGCGCCCGCCATCGGCACCGCCGCCCTCACCCTCGACGGCGACCGGGCGGCGCAGCTCGGCTTCGCGCTGCGCCGGGACACCTGGGGCCTGGGGTACGCCGGCGAGATCACCGGACTGCTCTGCCGGCTCGGCTTCGCCCGGCTCGGACTGCACCGGCTGGCCGCCCGCACCGATCCCGGCAACCTGGCCTGCGCCCGGGTGCTGACCAGGGCCGGATTCCACCGGGAGGGCCGGATCCGGCACGACCTGTGCCGGGCCGGCCGCTGGCTCGACTCCGACCAGTACTCGCTGCTGGAGCACGAGTGGCGGCCGGACCCCGGGGACCCCGCCCGCCCGGGGGGTGGGGAGAACCCCACCCCCGATCCGGCAGCGCACCGGATACCCCGCTGAGACCGGCTTTGGCACCGTAGGACCCGTGAGTACGGACGACGTCAAGGGGCCCGAGATGACCACCAGCACCGCCGCCTACGGCATCCGCGCCGACCGCCGGCCCGACCGCCGGCCCGACCATCGGCCGGCCTTCTGGAAGGCTCCGTTCAGTGCGGAGACCTACCGCGAGGTCGGGTTCGTCGTCACCGGGCTGCCGGTGGCGGTCATCGGCTTCGTCCTGGTCGTCACGCTGTTCGCGGTCGGGACGGGGCTGCTGGTCACCGCCGTCGGCCTGCCGCTGCTCGCACTGCTGATCACCTCCGCCCGCGGCCTCGGCGCGCTGGACCGCGAACGGCTGCGCACCCTGCTGGCCACCGAGGTCACCGCCCCCGCGCCGGTCCGGCCGTCCCGGCGCGGCTTCTGGGGCGCCGTCACCGCCCGGCTCGCCGACGCGGCGGGCTGGCGGGCGGTGCTGTACCAGGTGCTGATGTTCCCGTGGGCGGTCGCCACCTTCATCATCACCGTGACCTTCCTGGTCACCGGGTGGGTGGTCGCGCTCTACCCGCTCTACCACTGGGTCTTCAAGCGTTACCTGGGGTGGCCCGGGTACCGGGTGGTCGAGTACACCGGCAGCCACGGCGACTACCACACGTACTACATCACCTCGCCGTACCAGATCGCCGGTGTCTCGCTGATCGGGCTGGTGCTGGTGGTCCTCACCCCGAAGATCGTCCACGGTCTCACCAACGTCCACCGCCTCGCCGCCCGCGGCCTGCTCGGCGCCCGCTGACACCACCGGAGCGACACCCCCGCCGGGGCCCGGCGGGGGCCGTCCGGCAGGCCCGGACCGTCCACAAGTACCTGGCGGCTCTGCGCGAAACG
>NZ_JBEZIR010000005.1:47607-141054 GCF_040651175.1 Kitasatospora sp. NPDC048540 | reverse complement strand
TCGGCGCCGATCTGCAGCCACAGATCGCCGTCACCGCGCGAGCGGTCGAGGGCGTCGCCGGGGATCTCGGCCCGCGCCCGCGCCGGGGCCGACCGGCCGCCCGTCCCCGCTCGCGTTCACCGCTCCGGGTCCGGCGGTGGCGGCGCCACCGGCGGCCGCTGCGGCCGCCCGCGCCGCGCCATCGCCGCCACCGCGCCGACCAGCCCCGCAACCCCGAGCACGATGAAGGTCACCGGGACGACGATCCGCCCGTCCACCGCGTCGTTGTTCAGCGAGGACACCAGGTAGACCACCGCGACCACGGTGAACAGCGCCCCCGAGATCAGTGAGAACGGATCGAGCCGGTGCTTCCTCATCCCTGGACCACCTTCATGTCACCCACACCCAGGACCAGTTTCAAATCCAGCGTGCCCTTCGAGGCCCGACCGCCGACCGGGTGCAGCTCGAGCTCCCGGCCGTTGTCCCCGCCCGACAGGTGCTCGTCGTCCGGCAGCCGGACGTCGCCGATCAGATTGCTCACCCGCAGCCGGACGTCGACGTCCGGCGGCAGCAGCACCGTCAGGTGGCCCGCGCCGACCCGGACCGAACTCTCCAGCGTCGCCCCGGCCGGGTCCAGGCCGCGCAGGTCCAGGCCGGCGTCGCCCGCCCCGAGGGTGTACTGCGGCTGCAGCTCGGCCGCCGACGCCGGCGCCCACTCCCGGTCCCCGAAGGACGTCCGCACCCGGGCGTCGGTGGCCCCGACCCCGGCCAGCGCCACCGTCAGCAGCAGCGCCGGCACCACCAGCCCCTTGGCCCGGCCGAACTTCGCGCCCACCAGCATGGTCAGCCCGAGCACCAGCAGCGCCGCCGCCAGGACCGCCGACACCCGCGCCCCGTCGCCGTGGTCCTGCCCGGCCGCCCACACCGCGCCGCCCACCCCGACCGCCGCCACCAGGCCCAGCGGCCCGAGGAAGGACCGCGGCCGCCGGTCGCGCACCGCGGGCGCCCCGGCCGAGGGCCGGTCCGCCGGTGCCTTGCGCAGCGGATCACCCTCCGGCAGGTCCGCCCGCTGCCACCAGGGCCGCGCGGCGGCGCCCGGCGGGCCGCCCCGGCCCGGGCCCTGCCCGTACGGATTGCGCTCCGGATGGCGCGGGTCCCACAGGTAGCCGCTCGGCCCCGGCGGCGGGGTGTCGGCGGGCACCGTCCCGGCCGCCCTGGCGCGGGCGTGCTCCTCCCGGGCCGCCCGCCAGTGCTCCTGCATCAGGCCGCGGCGCTCGGCCCACTGCGCCTTGAAGTCCTCGGCCCCGAAGTTCTCGCCGAAGCGCCCCCGCCACCCCGCCGCGCCGAGCTGCCCGTCCGGGTCGTCCGGCCGGTCCTCCGGTCCGTCGTACGACCGGTCGTACGGGCCGCCGGGCCGGTCCGCCCGGCCCCGGCCCCTCGCCCGGCGACGGCGCTCCGGGTCGTAGCGGACCGCGAGGAACACCAGGCCGCCGAGCAGCATCAGCGGGAAGAGCTGGTCGCCGTCGCCCATCGAGGAGAAGAACACCCCGATGCCGATCACCGTCAGCAGCACCGCACCGACCGACTGCCCGTCGACCCGCCCGGTCAGCACCCGCTGCAACTCGGTGCGCCCGCTCCCGTCGGCGTCCGCCTCGCGCGGCACGATCAGCCAGGCCAGGCCGTACAGGAACAGCCCGAGTCCGCCGGTCAGGCAGAGCACCGCGACCACCACCCGGAACACCACCGGGTCGATGTCCAGATGCCGGCCGAGCCCGCCGCACACCCCGGCCACCACCCGGTGCCGGTCACTGCGGGTCAACGGGGGCCGCGGCGCGCCCTCCGGCGGGGCGTCGGCCGCCCCCGTGCTCTGCTCGTCCGTCATGGCCACCATCCTGCTGGCTCCGCCTCCCCGGCCCAAGCCCGGACGGCCCGGGCCCGACCCTGAACTCCCCCTGATACGGCACTCAGGGCCCTACCCTGATGCGCCCGCACCCGCGTACATGTGACCATTCGTGGCGTGGCAGCCCCCGGCACCGAACCCCAGCCCCCCGCGACCCCGTCCGCCGTTCCCGACGACCGGTCGACGACGGGCGCCGACCCGGCCGCGGCCGGCGCCGCGCCGCCGCCCTACCGCCGGCTGTACCGCAGCCCGCACGGGCGGATGCTCGGCGGCGTGGCGCACGGCCTCGCGGTCCACCTCGGCCTGCCGGTCACCTGGGTCCGGGTCGCCTTCGTCCTGCTGTTCTTCGCGCAGGGCATCGGGGTGCTGCTGTACGCCGCGTTCTGGTTCGTGGTGCCGATCGGCATCGGCGAACCCGCCCCCGGCAGCGCCACCCGCTGGATCTACCGGGACGGCGGCTTCGTCCGGGTCGGCGCCGACGAGCCGGGCGACAGCGCCGAGTTGACCAAGGGCCGCCGGCCCGGTCCGGGGCGGCTGCGCGACCTGCTCCAGCGCACCTTCCACGGCGAGCCCGCCGTCGGCGGCCCCGGTGAGGCGGCGGCGCCGGGCGCGACGGCCGACAACGGCGCCACCGGCCGCGGCGGCGTCGGCCAGCTGTTCGCGCTGCTGCTGCTGGTGGTCGGCATCATGGCGCTGCTCAGCGCCCTGCACATCCAGACCGCCAAGCCGTACGTCTGGCCGCTGCTGATCGTCGGCGTCGGCGTGGCGCTGGTCTGGCGGCAGGCCGACGACTCGCGCTGGCAGCGCTGGTTCGGGCTGGAGGAGGCCACCCGGCGACGCGGCGCCTACACCCGGGTGGTCGGCGGTGTGCTGCTGGTGGTGGCCGGCATCATCGCCTTCCTGGTCCTCCAGGACAGCAGCTCCACCCTGGGTTCGGTGATCGAGGCCTCGCTCGCCGTCCTGGCCGGCGTCCTGGTGCTGGTCGGCCCGTACGCGCTGCGGCTGTGGCAGGACCTCGGCGCCGAGCGCACCGCCCGGATCCGGGCCCAGGAGCGTGCCGAGATCGCCGCGCACGTGCACGACTCCGTGCTGCACACCCTCACCCTGATCCAGCGCAACGCCGAGGACGCCAAGGAGGTGCTGCGGCTCGCCCGCGCCCAGGAACGCGAACTGCGGCTGTGGCTCTACCGTCCGGAGGCCGCCGCCGAGGACGCCCCCGACACCCTGGCCGAGCGGATCCGCCAGGTCGTCGCCGAGGTCGAGGACCGCCACGGCGTACCGGTCGAGCTGGTCTGCGTCGGCGACTGCGCGATGGATGAGAAGATCTCCGCGCAGATGCAGGCCGCGAGGGAAGCGATGGTCAACGCGGCCAAGTACGGTGGCGGGGGACCGGTCCAGGTGTACGCGGAAGTCGAGGGGCGGACGGTGTCCGTGTTCGTCCGCGACCACGGCCCCGGCTTCGACCCCGACACCGTGCCCGAGGACCGGATGGGCGTACGGGAGTCGATCATCGGCCGGATGAGGCGCAACGGGGGCACCGCCAAGGTGCGCCCGGCGCCGGACGGCGGCACCGAGGTCGAGCTGGAGATGGAGAGAGCAGATGTCTGAGGCCGAGGCCGTGGCAGCCGGACCGGAGCGGACCGCCCGGGTGGTGCTGGTGGACGACCACCGGATGTTCCGCACCGGGGTGCGGGCCGAGATCGGGCGTACCGAGCTCACCGGCATCGACGTGGTCGGCGAGGCCGACGACGTCGAGTCGGCCGTCCAGGTCGTCGCCGAGACCCGGCCGGACGTGGTCCTGCTCGACGTCCACCTGCCGGGCGGCGGCGGGGTCGAGGTGCTGCGGCGCTCGGCGCCGCTGATGGGGGACGCGGGCGGGGTGCGGTTCCTGGCGCTGTCGGTCTCCGACGCCGCCGACGACGTGATCGGCGTGATCCGCGGCGGCGCCCGCGGGTACGTCACCAAGACCATCACCGGCACCGACCTGGTCAACGCGATCTTCCGGATCGCCGACGGCGACGCGGTCTTCTCGCCCCGGCTGGCCGGCTTCGTCCTCGACGCCTTCGCCGCCACCGACACCCCGCCGGTCGACGAGGACCTCGACCGCCTCACCCAGCGCGAGCGCGAGGTGCTGCGGCTGATCGCCCGCGGGTACGCGTACAAGGAGATCGCCAAGCAGCTCTTCATCTCGGTGAAGACGGTGGAGAGCCACGTCTCGGCGGTCCTGCGCAAGCTCCAGCTCAGCAACCGCCACGAACTGACCCGCTGGGCGGCGGCCCGCCGGCTGGTCTGAGGGACGGCGAACGAGGAGTAGGGCCGTGGACTGAGCGGTCGGTCCGGCCCGGCTGCGGACGGAAACCTCTGCTAGGGCGTCCGCCGGGCCGGAGGACAGACAGAGGCCGGCCCTCGGACACGTTCGAGCTGTGTCCGAGGGCCGGCCGCCGGCTACCTGCGGGAGGCCCACATAGGGGCCCGGACAGACCGGTGCGTCAGGTCAGCCGAGCGGGCGGGTGAGCCAGCGCTGGGCGTTGGTGCCGTTGCAGTCCCAGAGCTGGAGCTGGTTCCCGTTGGCGACGTTGACGTTGGGGATGTCGAGGCAGCGGTTGGAGTTGGGGTTCAGAAGCGATCCGTCCGGGCGAATGTGCCACTTCTGGTGGGCGCCGCCGTTGCAGTCCCACAGCTCGATCTTGGTGCCGGCTGCGGTGCCGGCGGCCGTGGCCTCCATGCACTTGCCGTTGATCTGGACGGTGCCGTCCTGCTGGGCGGTCCACTGCTGGGCGGCAACGCCGACGCAGTCCCAGACCTGGATGACGGTGCCGTTGGTGGTGCTGTTGTTGTTGTCGTCGATGCACTTCGCCTTGGCGGCGTCGGAGACGATCGGCCCCGTCAGGCTGCCCGGGTTGATCGCGTAGTCGTTGATCACGACGTCGGCGATGCTGCCGCTGTAGAAGTTGTTGGCCCTGCTCTGGTACTTGTACCGGCCGAGCACGATCGAGCCGGCCGGGGCGAGCTTGGTCGAGTGGTAGCCGGTGGACGCGAGAGCGCCGTTGACGAACAGGGTCGTCTGGTTGGTGACGCTGTTGTAGCTGATCGTCAGCTCGGTCCACTCACCGACGCGGACGCGGGCCGCGGCATTGCGCAGGTTGGTCGTGTCGTACGGCCAGGCGCCGCTGTCCTCGACCGACATGCCCAGGTGCCAGTTGACGTAGCCGTCACCGAGGGTGGCGGGCCACACCATGAAACCGCTGTCCTGGGTGTTGTCCTGGCTGATCACCACACCATCGGTGAGCTGGTCGGCCTTGGTCCAGAGGGAGATCGAGAAGGACTTGGTGGTGTCGACCTTCAGGTTGTTGAAGTCGATCTCGCCGTCGGTGCCGTTGAACTTGGCGACGTTGGTGGCCTTGCCGTTGACGGTGTCGGCGCCGAAGGTGACGCCGCCCTTCACCGTGCCGGGGGTCTTGCCGTAGGCGTCCTGGGTGATTCCGCCGGAGCTGGTGGACAGAGCGATGCGGTCCACGGGCGCGCGGGTGTCGCCCTGATCGCTGGAGTTGGTGTCGAAGGAGGAGACCGGGGTGGCGGTGGTGCCGCCACTGGTCTTGCCGGTCCAGAACTGCAGGTGCTTGTTGGTGTCGATCGCCCAGAGGTCGGCGATGCCGTCCTTGGTGGCGTCGGCCGCGCCGATCTGTGGGTACTTGGCGACGGTGTAGGTGCCGATGGTACGGGCGGCCGCACCCTTGGGGTCGGCGAGGGCGCTCAGATCGAGCGTGCCCGAGCCGTCGGTCTTGACCTTGATGTCGTAGGCGCGGAGGGTGCCGTCGGCACGGTCGCGGGACCAGAGGGTGGGCTGAGCGGTGCCGCTGGCAGTGCCGGGGTTGATCAGGTCGAAGTTGGCCCAGTTGCCGGTGCCGGAGACCTTGACGGCCGCGGCGTCCAGGCTGTTGGTGGTGTCCGCGCGGTAGAGCCAGAGGTTTCCGTTCTCGACGGCGAGCAGGGAGGTCTGGTTCTTGCTGGCGATGCTGTCGGAGGAGCTGACCGGTGCCTTGAGGGCTCCGAGCGCCAGGATCTGGGTGGTCTTCGACCAGTCGCCGGTCCAACCGGCCGGCGCGGACGGGAGGGTGGCGCCGGTGACCGGGTCGGCCCAGGTGGTGGGCTTGGTCAGGACGCCGGCGTCCTTGAAGGTGCCGTCGCCCTTGTTCTGGTACAGGTAGAGGTTCTTCGCCATCTCGGCGGTCGCGTTGGTCCACGCGAAGGCGTCGTCGACGCCCATCGAGCGCAGCGCGCCGCGGTGGGTGGTCTGGACGTTCTGCCAGCCGACCGGGACGGTGCCGTTCAGCGGGGAGAGGCCGAGCGGGGCGGCCTGGGCGATGGTCGGGTCGGTGTCGGCCGGCATCACGCGCAGGTTGCCGGCGCCGTCGGCCTGGAGCAGGTCGGCCCGGCCGTCACCGCTGAGGTCGCCGGGGACGGCAGCGCCGGTCACCGGGTCCCAGGGGGCGTAGAACGTGTAGGGGAACGGCTGGCTGTAGTTGCCGGCCACGTCCATGGACTGGGCGAACAGGATGTTCGTACCCCAGGTGGTGGGCGTGAAGTTGAAGGTGCCGGTGCTGCCCTTGATGACCCCGGCGTCGTTGCAGGACCAACCGGTGACCGGGGTCGGGTCGGTGGTCCAGCGGGTGCAGGCGACACCGGAGGCGGCCAGGCCGTTGGCCGGTGCCGGGTCGGTCGCGGTGACGGTGAAGGTGCCGGACTCGCGGACCTTCTTCTTCGGCACGACGTTCAGGGTGCCGCTGGCCGGGAAGTCGGTGGAGCTGATGGTGACGGCCGGCGCGGTCTTGTCGACGCGGAAGTAGCACCACGGGGTCTCGCCGGAGGTGAGCCACCCGTCGCTGACGTTGGCGGTCCAGCCGTAGCGGTGGCCGTCGGCGAGCCCGCCGACCGACACCGCCGCGTCGCCGTTGTAGCTGCCGATCGGACCGGTGTGCGGGGTCTGGCCGGCGTTGGAGTCGTTGTCGTCCCACATCCGGAACGTGGTGTCGAGGCCCGTGCCGATCGGGGACCAGCTGCTGGTGTGCAGGTAGATGTTCTGGTTGGCACCCACCCAGCCCGGCTGGTACCAGGCGGCTCCGCCCGGGGTCTGGCAGTCGTTGTGCGTGTCACCCATCACCGGGTCGGCGTTGTAGCCGGGGGTGGGGGTGGTACGCGGGTACCAGATGGTGGGCGTGACGTCGTAGTTGATCGCGATGTTGGGGTCGGCGCCCAGGTGGTGGCGGTAGAGCTTCTCGCCCTCGTTGTCCGGGGCGAAACCGACGGTCCAGTTGTTCCACCTGTTGTCCGCGGCGTGCTGCATCCACCACGTCACGTCGTAGTTCATGGTGCCGGTGCCGGTGATCCAGTACGTGCCGACCTTGTTGCAGCCGTTCATGTTGCCGGTGCCGCAGGGCTGGTTGTTCCAGGTGGTGGTACCGGAGAACTGCGGGGTGTCGTACAGGTTGATCGGCGAGTTGGTGCCCGGGGCGGCCGCGCTGTTCACCGGCACGTACATGGTCGCGCTGGAGATGGTGGCGGTACCGCGGGAGCTGTCGGAGAAGAGCACCGACGGGATGCCGAGCTGGTAGTACGACCGGTAGCGACCGTAACCGGTGCAGTCGGAGTAGCCGCAGTAGCCGATGCCCAGGCTGCTGAGGGTGTTGACGTTGGCGGTGTCCTTGTGGTTCTCCTGCACCTGGGCGTTCACCTGGCGGGTCGCGTTGGCGCTGACCGTCGGGTCGAGGTACCAGGGGCCGGCGCCCTTGCCGAAGGTCGCCTGGTCCGGCGTCAGGTCGATGCCGGTCTCGGTGGCCTTGATCGCCATGGTGGAGACGGTCGCGCCGTCACCCGGGTCCTTGGCCGTGGACTTCTCAGTCGCGGACCTGCGCTCGACGGCGCCGGGGGCGGCGAACAGCGACTTCGGCGCGGCCTTGGCCGACTTCAGCTGCGGGGCCGGCGGGGCGACCTCCGCGGAGTCCCACTGGAACGGGGTGGGAGCGTGCATCCGCTCCTTGCCGTTCTCGTCGGTGATCGAGACGTTTCCGGCCTGGTCGTTGGCGACCTTGAGGCCCGCGGCCTTCACCGGGAAGTGCAGGGTCCTCAGACGCGGGTCGGCCGCGGCCGCGGCGGTCTTGACCACGATCACGTCGCGCCAACCACCGTCGGGCAGGGCGCTGACCTGGAGGTCCACGTCCGGCAGGACCGAGGCGTAGGTCGCCGTGGCGCCGTCCAGGGTCGGCTTGGGCAGCGCGAACGGCGCGCTGACCGACAGCTTCTTGCCGTCCGCAGTGGTGATGGTGGCCAGCGGGCCGGTGCCGCCGCCGGAGAGGGTCAGGCCCTGGGAGGTGACCGCCGGGGCGAGGGTGCCGTCCGAGCCGGTCCGCAGGGTGGTGTCGAGGTTCTTCCAGCCGCCGTCGCGCTTGGTGCGCACGTCCTGGGCGTGGGTGTTCGCCGTGACGGTGTGCCCGTCGGGGCTGGCGACGCTCTCACTGCTCTCGGTGGTCAGCGCGTCGATGGTGACGGGCTTCCCGGTGGCCTTCGCCTTCGCGAGCGCATCGTGGATCGCCTTGCCCGTCGCGCTGTCGGCCGGCTTCTGGTCGGCCTGGGCCGGGGCGGTGCTCCCGGACGGGGTCGGGGTCGGCGTCGCTGTGGCGGCCATGGTGACGGGCGACGACAGCACCGTGAGACCGATGGCCGTCGTCACGGCTATCGCGGCGCGGCCGAGCAGGCCCCTGCCGTTGGTTCTGCGTGACCGGGGAAGGCCACTCGAAGATGTTGCGGCGGACATGGAGATCCGGGGTTCCCTCCCACAGGCCTGCCTCTTTCACGCAGGCGTTCGGTCAGGAACGATGCAGTGTCGGTGATATGAGGGTCAAGCCGATACCTCGACTTGACCTGCCTTGCCCGATTAATGGTCGTTCGTACGGCGAAATGAGGGGTTCCGAATTGGGCGATTTCCGACCCTAAGGGTGGGACGCCCGCGTCCGATCGCTATGCCACGAAAGGTGGATCCATACCCTGTATGGAGAACTCATGATGTTCGGCGCCGCGAGGGTGGGTCGATTTAGGTGCCCATGACAATTGTCTCGCATTCTGGAATTTACCACGGCTGAATTTCCAACTGTGCTTGATGTGGCGGTAGTTGGTGGCGATCTTCAACTGGGATGGGAGTGTGCGATGCGCCACCGGGGCTACGATTTGGCTGCCGAGCCGGGTAGATGTCCCCTTGGCTGATGGGTTGTCATGCATTGCCCTTTTTAGTGGATTACTCATGCAAAACCCTGGCAAAAATCCTTGATCGCCCATAGTGGCGTGCGCTAACCGAGCTCTAGATTTCATGTCGCTCAGCGCACCTCTCCGTGTGCTGTCCGCATCTGACGTGCCGACGATCGTCGGGGCGTCATTTGTGCTGCGTTCTGAACCGATATGGGAGCTTGTTCGTGGGGGCTTGGTACGCGCGCTCCCCACTCTGGCGCTGGCTGATGGGCCGGTCGCGGGGCGTGGGGTTGTTGACGCTTCTGGCTGTGGTGATGTCGTTGTTGGCTGCTCCGTCCGCCGAGGCGTTGGCGGAGCGTCGGCCGCATCCGAAGGTGTGGACGCCGCCGAATACGGCGTTGAGTGAGACGAAGTCTGTTTCGGGGAAGGGGGATTCGCGGTCGGGTAAGGCCGATGCGAGTGTTCCGAAGGAGTGGAAGTCCTCGACGCGGCCGGGGGTGAAGGCCGGCTCGGCGACGGTGAAGTTGCCGAAGGTGTCGGGCGAGCAGCTCGCGGCGCGGAAGCTGTCCGGTGGGGCGGCCCCTTCGTCGGGTGGTCCGGCGGAGGTGAAGGCCGGTGATCTGCCGGTCTACCTGACCGATCTGGGGTCGGCGAAGAGCGGCGCGGATCCGGCGGAGCTGCCGTCCGTGAAGGTCTCGCTGGTCGACGAGTCGAAGGCCCGGGCGGCGGGCGAGTCGGGTCCGGTGGTGCGTCTGGAGAACGCGGCTCCTGCCGAGGCTCCCGCTGCGAAGTCGGGTCTGCCGGTGCAGGTGACGGTGGATGTCGCGGCGCTGGTGGGTGCCGGTACCTGGGCGGACCGTGCGCGGCTGGTGCAGCTGCCGGCCTGTGCGCTGGAGACGCCGGAGAAGGCGGAGTGCCAGCAGCGGACGCCGGTGGACTCCTCGGTGGACGCGCGGACCGGAAAGGTGACCGCCAAGGTCGAGCTCCCGGCCGCGTCGGGTGCGACGAACGCGGTCGCGAAGGACGGCGGTTCGGTGGTCCGGGCCGCGTTCGTGGAGTCGGCTTCGGCCGGTTCTTCGGGTGCGACGGTGTTGGCGGCGGAGGCGTCGTCGTCGGGTTCGATGGGTTCGTTCGCGGCGACGCCGATCTCGCCGTCGGCGCAGTGGAGTGCGGGGACGAACTCGGGGAACTTCACGTACTCGTACACCTTCGACATGCCGTCCGCCCTGGGTGGTGCGGCGCCGAGCGTGATGCTGGGCTACGACTCGTCCTCGGTGGACGGCCGGACGGCGTCGACCAACTCGCAGTCCTCGTGGCTGGGTGACGGCTGGGACTACTCGGCGGGTTCGATCTCGCGGTCGTACAAGCCGTGCATGAAGGCCGGCATCGACATGTCCGGTGACGAGTGCTGGGCGGGGCAGTCGCTGTCGCTGAACCTGGCCGGCCACTCGGGCACGGTGGTCAAGGACGACACCTCGGGCGTGCTGCGGCTGCAGGGTGACGACGGCACCCAGATCACGCCGCTGACCGGGCTGAACAACGGCGCCTGGAACGGTGAGGGCTTCAAGGTCACCACCACCGACGGCACCCAGTACTTCTTCGGCGCCAACCACCTGCCCGGTGGCGACGGCACCGACCCGGCGTCGAACTCGGTCAACACCGTGCCGGTGTACTCGCCGAAGTCCGGTGACCCCTGCTACAGCTCGGGCACCGGCCTGGCGTCCTGGTGCCAGATGGGCTGGCAGTGGAACCTCGACTACATCGTCGACCTGCACGGCAACCTGATCTCGTACAAGTACGCCAAGGAGGGCAACTACTACGCCCGCGGCGGTGGCCAGAACAACGGCACCGGCACCCTGACCGCGTACGACCGCTACTCGACGGTGGCGGAGATCGCCTACGGGCAGCAGCTCGCCGAGCAGGTCGCCGCGAAGGGCGCGCTCAAGCCCGCCGAGAAGATCTCGTTCACGACCTCGGAGCGGTGCTTCGCGTCGGGTTCGATCACCTGCACGGACGCGCAGCGCACGGTCGCGAACCAGTCGTTCTGGCCGGACACCCCGGTCGACCAGGCGTGTGCCTCGTCGGGAAAGTGCACCAACTACGGCCCGTCGTTCTGGACCTCCAAGCGCCTCACCAAGGTCGAGACCTCGATCACGGTCGGCGGCGCGGCGCGGGTGGTGGACACGTGGGCGCTGACCCAGGTCTTCTCGGACCCGGGTGACGGTACCTCGCCGACGCTGTGGCTGGCCTCGATCCAGCGCACCGGCTCCAACGGGCAGAGCGGTATCGCGCTGCCGGCGGTGACCTTCAAGGCGAAGCAGATGGCCAACCGGGTGGACGGGCTGGTGCCGGTGGCGCCGCAGTTCAACCGCCCGCGGATGGACGAGATCGTCACCGAGACCGGCGGCCGGATCAACATCGGCTACAAGCCGGTCGAGTGTTCCCGCACCGCCGGCACCATGCCGGCCTCGCCGGAGAGCAACACCATGGCGTGTTCGCCGGTGAAGTGGGTGCCGCCGGGCTCCGCGCCGGGCGCCAAGCCCGTCGACGACTGGTTCCACAAGATCCTGGTCTCCTCGGTCAGCGAGCAGTCGCTGGTCACCTCCGGCGTCGCGAAGATCACCGAGTACAGCTACGGGGGCGGTGCCGCCTGGCACCGCAACGACTCCGAGTTCGCCGACGACGACACCCGGACCTACGACAACTTCCGCGGCTACCAGACGGTCACCACGACCACCGGCAGCGGCTCGGACGGTCCGAGGACCAAGTCCGTCGCCACCTTCCTGCGCGGTATGGGCGGACAGGTCACCGACACCTGGGGTTCCAGCATCACCGATGCCGAGGAACTCGCCGGCTTCGTCCGCGAGACCCAGAACTTCGACTCGGACGCGGCGAACGCGAAGGTCGTCGGCGGTGAGCTGTCCACCCCGTGGATGTCCAGCATCACCGCCACCCACACCCAGCCCGGCAACCTGCCCAAGGTCACCGCGCGCTACCTCAACACCGGTCAGGTCAAGAACCGCTCCCTGCTGTCGGACGGCTCCTGGCGCACCACCGAACGCGACGTCAGCTACGACGAGGGCCACGCCGGACGCGTCGTCACCGTCGACGTCAAGGGCGACCTGGCGCACGTCGCCGAGCAGGAGCAGTGCACCACCACCACGTACGCGACCGGTGCCAACACGGCTCTCGTGGAGATGCCCTCCCGCATCCTGACGGTGGCGGGCGCCTGCTCCACGACGCCGTCCACCACGACCACGATCGCCGACACGCTGACCATTTACGACGGTCAGGCACTCGGGACGATCGGCACGGAGGCCAACCAGACCGAGACCCGGGTCCTCACCTCCTACAACGGTGACGGTTCGGCGAACTACAAGACGACGGTCAAGGCGGAGTTCGACAAGTACGGCCGCCAGACCGCCAGCACCGACCCCAACCGCACCGACACCGCCCACCCGGGTGGCGCGAAGACCTCCACGGTCTACGTTCCCGCCACCGGCGAACTCCCGGCCAGCCTGGAGGTCACCAACGCGCTCGGCTGGAAGTCCGTCACGACGGTCGACCCGGGCCGGGCCACACCGACCAAGGCCGTCGACGAGAACAACCACGTCACCGAGGAGGCCTACGACGCGCTCGGACGCCTGATCTCGGTCTGGCAGCCCGGCCGCGACAAGGCCACCCAGACGCCCAACCGGAAGTTCGCCTACGCGCTCAACGGCGCCAACGCGCCGTCCACGGTGACCAGCCAGAGCATCCGCGAGGACGGCTCCTACACCACCAGCATCGAGATCTACGACGGCCTCGGCCGGATCCGCCAGACCCAGGCCATGCCCGCCTACGGACAGGTCGGCCGGCTGATCTCCGAGGCGGAGTTCGACTCCCACGGCTGGCAGATCAAGGCCACCCCGTCCTACTTCAACAACTCTTCCGGGCCGGTCGCGACCGTCTTCCTGCCGCAGGATTCCCAGGTCCCCTCCCAGACCTGGAACGAGTACGACGGTCTGGGACGGGTGACCGCCGCCAAGACCATGTCCTACGCCCAGGAGCAGTGGCGGACCACCGTCGCTTACCTCGGCGCCGACCGCACCGACACCACACCGCCCACCGGCGGCTACGGCTCCACCTCGATCACCGACGCCAGCGGTACGACGGTCGAGGTGCGGCAGTACAAGACCAATACGCCGACCGGCGCCTACGACGCCACCACCTACGGCCATGATGTCGCGGGTAAGCCGACCTGGCGAAAGGACAGCAGCAACCCGTCGCACCAGTGGACCTACTCCTACGACCTGCTCGGCCAGCTCACCGGCTCGACCGACCCGGATGCAGGCGCTTCCACCAGTGCATACGACCCCGCCGGTCATCTGGCCAGCACGACCGACGCTCGTGGTAGGTCGGTCAGCTTCACCTATGACCTGCTTGGTCGTAAGACCGGGCAGTTCGACGGCACCGACACGAACGACCTGACCAAGAAGACCGCGGCCTGGACCTACGATTCCAAGGCCAAGGGCAAGCCCGACTCCTCCACCCGCTACGTCGGCGGCACCGCCGGTGCGGCCTACACCAGCACCGTCACCGGCTACGACAGCGGCTACCGACCCACCGGCAACTCGGTCACCATTCCCTCGGTCGAGAAGGAACTCGCCGGCACCTACACCTGGTCGAGCACCTACAGCCCGGTCCTCGGTCTGCCGAAGAAGCTGACCATGCCCGCCATCGGCGGCTTGGGCGCCGAGACGGTCGGCAACTCCTACGACGTCGACGGGAACTTCACCACCTCCAGCGGCTTGGACTACCTCGTCCAGGACATGCAGTACGACGTCTTCGGACGCCCGACCCGCACCACCATCGGCGAGTACGGCACCCAGGTCGTCTCCACCCAGCTCTACGACGCCGGGAGCGGCCGGGTCGTGCAGTCCACCCTGGACAAGCAGACCTCCACCACCACCCACGTCGACCTGCTCAACTACACCTACAACAAGGCCGGCTCGCTCACCTCCGTCAAGGACGTCCAGGACGGCACCGCGACGGACCTGCAGTGCTTCACCTACGACTACCTCGGCCGACTGAACGCGGCCTGGACCGACAAGGGCACCACCACCACTGCCCCCGCACCCTCCGTGCAGGGCATCGGCGGCTGCACCAACCCGGTCGAGCCCACCGCCGGCACCGCGACCTCTCGGATCGGCGGGCCGTCCCCGTACTGGCAGTCGTACACCTACGACCTGACCGGTAACCGCACCAAGTTCGTCCAGCACGACCCCACCGGCGTGACGACCAAGGACAAGACGGTCGACCAGACCTTCGCGACCGGTCCCAATGCCAAGACCACCGCCCCCAACACCGGTGGCGGCACCGGAGGCCCGCACGCCCTGCTCACCTCCAAGAGCACGGTGAACGGCACCAGCACCACCGCCAGCTACCAGTACGACGAGGTCGGCAACACGACCTCCATCACCGACACCGCAGGCACCAAGACCCTCACCTGGGACAACCAGGGCAAGATCTCCAAGATCCAGGACACCGGGAGCTCAGGGGACACCAGTTACCTCTACGACGCCAGTGGCAGTCAGCTGATCCGCCGGACCCCCGGCAAGGTCACGCTCAACATCGGCACCGACGAGGTCACCCTCGACACCAACACCCACGCCCTGTCCAACACCCGCTACTACGCGGCGCCCGGCGGCCTGACCGTCACCCGCACCACCGCCGCCGGCGGAGGCAAGCTCTACTACCAGGCGTCCGATCCCCACGGCACCAACGGCGTCCAGTTCGACGCTGCCACCCTCAGCACGACTCGCCGCCCCACCGACCCGTTCGGCAACGCCCGCGGAACCCAGCCCGCCCCCGGTGCCTGGGCCGGCGACAAGGGCTTCGTCGGCGGCACCCTCGAAGGCACCGGATTCACCAACCTCGGCGCCCGCCAGTACGACCCCAAGACGGGCCGCTTCCTCTCCGTCGACCCCATCTTCAACGAGAGCGACCCGCAGTCCTGGAACAGTTACGCCTACGCCAACAACAACCCCGTCGACCACTCCGATGCCTCGGGGACCTGCATCCCCGATGACAACGGCCGCTGCATGTCCGCAGCCGCTTGGTCCGCGTACTACGCCAAGCAGGACGGCGGCGGGGGCGGTGGCGGCGGGGGCGGTAACGGCTCCTCCGGTGGGAGTACCTCCAGCACCAACAGCGCGGCCAAGGACAAGGCGGCGGCCGACGCCGCCGCGGCCATGCGCCAGAAGCAGGCCGCCGACGAGGCCCTCGCCAAGGCCAAGCAGCAGCGCGAAGAACTGATCAGCAAGATCGTCGACGTCGTCGGCGACCTGATCGGCTTCAACGACGCCCGTGACTGCTTCACCAAGGGCGACGTCATGGGGTGCGTCAACACCGCCCTCAACTTCGTCCCCTGGGGCAAGGTCTTCAAGGCCGTCAAGGTCGGCATCAAGGCGTTCAAGCTCTGGAAGGAGGGCGAGAAGGCCTACGACGCCATCCGCGGCGCCGAACGCATCGCCAAGGATGCCGAGGACGCCCTCTCCGTCGCCCGTAAGACAGAGAAGGAGGCCGCCGACGCCGAACAAGCGGCAACCCACGCCGACGACGGACCGAAACCCGAAGCCAAGGCCGACGAACCGGCGTCCTGCCCGATCAGCCGTAACAGCTTCCCCGCAGGTACCCAGGTCCAGCTCGCCGACGGCAGCACCAAGGACATCGACAAGCTCCAGCGCGGCGATGCAGTTGTCGCCACCGACCCGCAGACCGGCAGCACCACTGCCGAACCCGTGGTCGCCACCATTGTCGGGCACGACGACACCGACTTCACCCGACTGGAGATCGACGCGGGCGACGGTCACGGCGCACAGCCGCTGACGTCCACGGCCCACCACCCCTACTGGGACATCACCACGGGGCGTTGGACCGATGCGACCTATTTGGCCGTGGGTGACCAACTCCGCCTTCCTGACGGAAATGTCGCCACCGTCGCCGCTGTACACAGCTTCCAGACCACCCCGCAGACCGCGTTCAACCTCACGGTCGCCGACCTCCACACCTACTACGTGCTGGCCGGAACGCACCCGGTTCTGGTGCACAACTGCGGAGAGGGCGGTGAGACCGGTGCAGCGGCCAGTGCTGAGGCAAGCGGTGGGGAGACCTACTACCGGACCATGACCGACGAGCACTACAAGGCACTCACGGACACCAAGAAGGTCTCCCCCGGGGGCAGTCGGGAGACGTTCATCTCCCCCACGCAGCGATTCTCGGAAGGGTACAACGGTAGGCTGGTCAAGTTCACGGTTCGCCCCGGCACGACGGCCAGGCTCGAACAGATCGGTGTGCGTGACACGGGGGAATTGACGACCAAGAAATACCCGGGAATGCCGCTCATCGGGAAGAAGTGGTTCAGGAAGGCCGCCTTCTTCAAGCAGGAAGGGGACCAGATCAATATCGGGCTGGGAACCGGTAGTGCGCTGGACATATTCAACGAAAGCATTGTGGCGTTCGAGGAGATTGCTAGATGACGCCGGAAGAGCGACAGCTTGTTCTGTCGTTGGGAACTGTTCCGGGTGGTGGCCCCGAGGTGGGTCCGGAGGATGTCCTGCATCACTTCGGTGCGACGGACGACAAGGCCTTGAGCCTGAGTCTGCTGTGCGACGCGGCCGACCGGAAGGATGCGGCCGACGCCGACGTGGCCCTGGTCGCCTGCTACCGATTCGGGTTCACGGCGAACCATCTGGCGCCGCTGATCGAACTCGCAACGGCGGACTGGCACCACCGGCACGAGGACGTTGTCACGGCGCTCGGTGAGTTGCGCTCACCGGCCGCGGTCGACGCCTTGTACCACGCGACGCAGTGGGTCCCGGAGTACCTCGACTACGACGAGAACCGCGGACTCGCGACGAAGGCCGTCCGCGCACTCGCCGCTACGCCGGGGGCGGAGGCTGAGCGGGCGCTCGTCAGGCTGACCGAAGCGGATGACGAAACCGTTCGTGAAGCCGCGGTCAAGCACCTTGCCCGCCGGAGGAGCTCCTGATCGAGGAATGAGTCGGCTGGTTCTGTGAGTTCTGCCGACTCCGGGTGCCGTGGTCGATGGCGACACGCCTACGACCACGGCATCCGGCGTGTTCGGTGCCTGGCGATCAATCCGAGGCGGGCCTGCCGGTTCGCCGTCCCGCCCCGGGGTGTCGGTGGCTGGTCATACACTCGGAGGGCCATGAGTAGCCTCTTTGACGACCTCCCGCTCCCCGGCTTCGAGGACCCAGCCGTCGGGTCGAGCCGCCCCGCCGCCGACGAGCCGCCGTACGACGGCCCGCCGTTCGAGGAGCCCCCGTACGAGGAGGCTCCGCACGACTACTCCCCGTACGAGGAGGCCATCCCCGACGGGCTGTTCCAGAGCGACCACGCCGCCGACGCCGAGCGGGACGCGTACTACCGCAACGGCGCCGCCCGCACCGTGATCGACCCGGCGCAGCTGCTGGAGGGGATGAACGACCCGCAGCGCGAGGCGGTGGTGCACCACGGCTCGCCGCTGCTGCTGGTGGCCGGCGCGGGGTCGGGCAAGACCCGGGTGCTGACGCACCGGATCGCGTACCTGCTGGGCGCCCGGCACGTGCAGCCGGGCGAGATCCTGGCGATCACCTTCACCAACAAGGCCGCCGGTGAGATGCGCGAGCGGGTCGAGCAGCTGGTCGGGCCGCGGGCCCGGGCGATGTGGGTGTCGACCTTCCACAGCGCGTGCGTGCGGATCCTGCGCCGGGAGTCCAAGGTGCTGGGCTTCACGTCCAGCTTCTCGATCTACGACTCGGCGGACTCGCAGCGCCTGATGGGCCTGGTCTGCCGCGATCTGGACCTGGACCCGAAGCAGTTCCCGCCGAAGTCCTTCACCGCGAAGATCAGCAACCTCAAGAACGAGCTGATCGACGAGGAGACCTACGCCGACCAGGCCGCCAACCCGACGGAGAAGAAGCTCGCCGAGGCGTACTTCCTCTACCAGCGGCGCCTGCGCGAGGCCAACGCGCTGGACTTCGACGACATCATCATGACCACGGTCAACCTGCTGCAGGCCTTCCCGGACGTGGCCGAGCACTACCGCCGCCGCTTCCGGCACATCCTGGTCGACGAGTACCAGGACACCAACCACGCCCAGTACACGCTGGTGCGCGAGCTGAGCGGCGGCGCCGCCGCGCACGCGCCGAAGATGACCGTCGACGGCGAGTACGTGAACCCGGCGGACGCCCGGCTGGCGCAGATCGCCCCGGCCGAGCTGTGCGTGGTCGGTGACGCGGACCAGTCGATCTACGCCTTCCGCGGCGCGACCATCCGCAACATCCTCCAGTTCGAGGAGGACTACCCGAACGCGACCACGATCCTGCTGGAGCAGAACTACCGCTCCACGCAGACCATCCTCTCCGCCGCCAACTCGGTGATCGAGCGCAACACCAACCGCCGCAAGAAGAACCTGTGGACCGCCGGCGACCAGGGCGAGAAGGTGGTCGGCTACGTCGCCGACGACGAGCACGGCGAGGCCCAGTTCATCGCGGACGAGATCGACCGGCTGACCGACAAGGGCGACGCCCGCCCCGGCGACGTGGCGATCTTCTACCGGACCAACGCGCAGTCCCGGGTCTTCGAGGAGGTGTTCATCCGGGTCGGCCTGCCGTACAAGGTGGTCGGCGGGGTGCGCTTCTACGAGCGCAAGGAGGTCCGGGACGTCCTGGCGTACCTGCGGGTGCTCTCCAACCCCGAGGACACCGTGCCGCTGCGCCGGATCCTCAACGTGCCCAAGCGCGGCATCGGCGACCGCGCCGAGGCCATGATCGACGCGCTGGCCGCCCGGGAGCGGATCAGCTTCGCCCAGGCGCTGGTGCGGGTCGACGAGGCGTACGGGATGGCCGCGCGCTCGGCCAACGCGGTGAAGAAGTTCAACGCGCTGCTGGCCGGGCTGCGGCAGGTGGTCGAGTCCGGCGCGGGCCCGGCCGCCGTGCTGGAGGCGGTACTGGAGGAGACCGGTTACCTCGCCGAGCTGCAGGCCTCCACCGATCCGCAGGACGAGACCCGGGTGGAGAACCTCCAGGAGCTCGCCGCGGTGGCCCTGGAGTACGAGAAGGACCCCGGCGAGCGCCCCGAGGCCGAGGAGGGCGACGGCACCCCGCCGGTCGGCTCGCTGGCCGACTTCCTGGAGCGGGTGGCGCTGGTCGCCGACTCCGACCAGATCCCGGACGACGAGGAGGGCGGCGGCGTCATCACCATGATGACCCTGCACACCGCCAAGGGCCTGGAGTTCCCGGTGGTCTTCCTGACCGGCATGGAGGACGGGATCTTCCCGCACATGCGGGCGCTCAACCAGGTCAAGGAGCTGGAGGAGGAGCGCCGGCTGGCGTACGTCGGCCTCACCCGGGCCCGGCAGCGGCTCTACCTGACCCGCTCGGTGCTGCGCAGCGCCTGGGGCCAGCCCTCGTACAACCCGGCCTCGCGCTTCCTGGAGGAGATCCCGGCCGGGCTGGTGGAGTGGAAGCGCACCGGCACGGCGGCGGTGCCGCCGTCCCGGTCCTCGGGCGGCTCCTCGTACGGGTCCTCCTCGCGGCTGTCCTCGGGCGGTGGCGGTGGCGGCGGGACGGCCTCGCCGAAGGCGGGCTGGGGCAAGTCGGCCCGGCAGGTGGCCGAGCGGGACGTGCCGACCCTGGCGGTCGGCGACCGGGTCACCCACGACAGCTTCGGGCTGGGCACGGTGGTGGCGACCATGGGCGTCGGCGACAAGGCGCAGGCGACGGTCGACTTCGGGGCGAGCACCGGGCGCAAGCAGCTGCTGCTGCGCTACGCGCCGGTCGAGAAGCTCTGACGGGACGATCGACGGGTACGGCCCGGGTCCGCGCTGCCGCGGGCCCGGGCCGTACGCGTGTCACGGGGCGGCCGGGGACGGTTCAGCGCGGGTCGAGGCCGTGGGCCAGCAGCCAGGGCAGCGGGTCGACGGGGGCGCCGCCGTCCGGGCGGACCTCGAAGTGTAGGTGCGGGCCGGTGCTGTTGCCGCTGCTGCCGGAGTACGCGATCACGTCCCCGGCCCTGACCTGGCCCTTGCGGACCCGGAACGAGCGCAGGTGTCCGTACCAGGTGCTGGTGCCGTCCCGGTCGGTGACCACGGCGAGGTACCCGTAGGCGCTGCTCCACCGGGTGGTGACGGTTCCGTCGGTGGCGGCCCGTACCGGGGTGCCGGACGGGACCGGGAAGTCGATGCCGGTGTGCCGGACCGACCAGTGGGTGCCGGCCTGCCCGAACACCGCGCTCAGGCCGCGCGCGGCGACCGGCAGCAGGTAGTGCGGGCGCTCCGGGGGCGTCGGCAGGCCGGGCGGCTCGGGCAGGTCGCCGCGCGGCCCCGTGCGGTCGGCGCGGGCGGCCGCGACGGCGGCGGGGCCCGGGGAGGGCGGAGCGGTGCGGGCGCCGTCGGGCCGGGCGTCCGCGGCGGACGGCGCCGACGGGTGGGTGTGGTCGTGCTGGACGGCGGCCGCGGCGGCGGTGAACACACCGAGCGTGGCCGCCGAGGGCAGCGCGACCGTCAGCACGGCCGTGCGAGTGCCGCGCCGGGCCAGCCGGCGTTGCTGGGCACGGGCGTCGGTACGGGAGTTGATGGTCACGGTGCCGCCTCGGGGAGCCCGCTCGGAAAGGGGAGAAACCAGCCGAGACTGTAGTCCCCTGTCCCGATACCGGACAAAGTGCGCATCTCAGGAGGCGTGTCGCTGCACCAGCCCGGCGCCTCCCCCCTCGGCCTCCAGCGCGCGCCGTACGGCCTCGACCGCCAACGGATGGGCCGGCAGGCCGATATGACCGACCGAAGGGATCAGCAGATTTTCCGAGTGCAGGTCGGGATGGTGCAGCCAGGCGCCGCGCCCCGGCCGGACCACCTCGTCCAACTCGCCGCGCAGCGCCGTGAAGTGCGCCCGGCAGCTCGGCGCGGGCAGCGCCAGCTCGGCCAGCAGGTCGCTGCCGGGCCGGAGCTGACGGGTGACCGGGAACGGGGTCGGCAGCAGCGCCGCCGTGGTGCCCTCGTGCGGAGTGCCGAGCGTGACCACCCGCGGCGCCGCCGCGTCCCCGCCCAGCCGCTGGACGTAGTACCGGCAGATCAGGCCGCCCAGGCTGTGCCCGACCAGGGTGACCGGCCGGCCCTGGTGGGCCTCGGCGGCCCACTCCACGTGGCGGGCCAGCAGCACCGCCGCGGCCCGGACGTCCCGGATCAGCGGTGAGTAGTTGAGCGCGTGCAGATGCGCCCAGCCGTGGCGCAGCAGCTCGCGGCGGAGCGGGCCGAACACCGCGCGGTTGTCGGCCAGGCCGTGCAGCAGCAGCACCGGGCCGCGCTGCGCCCGGTCGGCCGCCGGGCCGGGCGGGCAGTCGCGCGGCCGGGGCTCGGGCACCAGCCCGGCCGGGTAGCGGACCACGTGGTG
This sequence comes from Kitasatospora sp. NPDC048540, assembly GCF_040651175.1. NCBI lineage: Bacteria > Bacillati > Actinomycetota > Actinomycetes > Kitasatosporales > Streptomycetaceae > Kitasatospora > Kitasatospora sp. NPDC048540. The sequence goes on along the minus strand of NZ_JBEZIR010000005.1, from coordinate 119,505 downwards.
CGCGAGGGCGGCGGCCTCGGCCCGGGCGCCCCGGACGGCGCGCCCGAACGGCAGGCCGGCGGCGGCCGCTGCGGTCGTGGGTGGTCCGGAGGCCGGTGCGGGCCCGATCGCGGGGAGTCCGGTCGGCGCGGGACCGGACGGCGGGAGGTCGCAGGGGGGAGGATCGGTCGGAGCGGGGTGGGTCATACGGCTCTCCCCGGGCAGGGTGGCGCGGGGGCCCCGCGGCGGACGGCGCGGGGGTGACGGGTGGGCGGTGCTGTGATTTTCCCCTCCTCTCGACGGGCGAAACGGACGCCGGGCGCGGTTGGCGCTACCCTCCCCTCAGGTCTGTTAAGAGTGGTTAACACCACACCCGTCCCGGCCGGGCCGGTCGGGTGATGGACGATGAGGTCCAGGAGGCAGTCATGGGCGTGTCAGGCCCGATCCGTGTGGTGGTCGCCAAGCCGGGGCTGGACGGCCACGACCGGGGAGCCAAGGTGATCGCCCGGGCGCTGCGCGACGCCGGTATGGAGGTCATCTACACCGGCCTCCACCAGACGCCGGAGCAGATCGTCGACACCGCGATCCAGGAGGACGCCGACGGCATCGGCCTGTCGATCCTCTCCGGCGCCCACATGACGCTCTGCGCCAAGGTGCTGGAACTGCTCCGGGAGCGCGACGCCGAGGACATCAAGGTGTTCTGCGGCGGCATCGTGCCGCCCGAGGACATCGTCGAGCTGAAGGCGCTCGGCGTCGCCGACATCTTCACCCCGGGCACCCCGACCCAGGACGTGGTGGCCTGGGTCGAGGCCAACCTGCGCGCGGCCGGCTGACCCGCCGCGCACCCTCGCCGCCCGCGGCGCGGTCACCCGTCGAGTTCCGCCAGCATCGCGGCCCGGAAGCGCAGCGTCCCGGCCAGCCGGGCGAAGGTCTCGGCCCAGGCGGTGTCGGGCGCGGCGTCGGCCGCCAGCGCCTCCACGGCCGGGGCCGTCCCGGGGGACAGCGCCCGCTCCGTCATGCCCAGGACCCCGCTGTGGCTCCACGGGTACGCGCCGGAGCGGGCGGCCCGCTCCAGGGCCGCGACCACGGCGGTCGACAGCGGCGGCGTCCACGGCGCGGCGCAGGCCCCCAGCAGCTGGAAGGCGTCGCCCAGGCCGTGGGTACGGACGAAGGCGGCCGTCCAGGCGGCCCGCTCGGGTGCGGGGAGCACCGACAGCAACCGGGCCGGGGATCCCGCCGCCCGCCCGGGGCCGCCGGGACGCGGTACCGGACCGAGCAGGGCCCGGGCCCAGTCGGCGTCCTGCTGGCGGACGGCGGCCCTGGCCCAGGCCTCCCGCAGCTCGTCCGTCCAGTCCGTGCCGCCGTCGCCGACCGGCAGCCGCAGCAGCTGCTCCGGGCCGAGGCCGGTGTCGGCGGACCAGATCGACAGCGGCGCGGCCGCGACGATCTCCCCGAACCACCAGGCCCGTTCGCCCCGGCCGGTCGGTGACTTGAGGGGTATGCCGTCCCGCTGCATCCCGGCGTCGCACCCGCTGGGCGGGCTGACGAGCAGCCGGCGCCCGTCGAGGCGGACCGCAGCCCGCGCACGCTCCGCCATCCGGGTGGCAAGTGCGGACCCGGGCAGGGTGGAGAGCAGCTCGGCGGCGGTCGCCCGGACGTTCTTGCTGCGATCGGTCAGCGCGGCCTCCAGGAACTCCTCGTCCGCCGCCGAGAGCCCCTCCTGCAGGGCGTCCAGGAACAGCACCCGGTCCTCGGCGCGCTCGGTCGACCAGGTCGAGCCGAGCAACTCCAGCGCCTCCCGGGGGCGTTCCCGGCGCAGCCGGGAGAGGTGGGTGACCCGTTCCGCGAACAGGCCCTCCTGCCAGACCTGCGAACCGGCCTGCTGCGCGCTCCCGGCGGCCGCGGCCGCCGTCCCCACGCCTTCCGTGGCCGTGCGGTGCACGAACCGCCAGTCCTGGTTCCGCTCGGCGAGCCAGCGGCCCAGCGGACCGGCCAGCGCGACCGCGCCGGAGCGCAGCTCGCTACGGGCCCGGGCGGCGTCCAGCAGCGGAGGGACCAGCGCCGGCGGCAGCCGGTAGCCCCGGGCCTGCGCCGCCTCGATCCACTGCGGCAGCAGCTCGGCGAGGTTGGCCGGCGCGGCCCCGGCCGGGCGCCCGCCGACCAGCACCGCCAGTCGGCGGGCCGCGGCCTCGGGCAGCTCGGGACGGGTGTCCGCCGCGGCGGGCGGCGGGAGTTCGGGCACGGGCAGCGGCCGGCCGCCGGCCCGGCGGCGGACCACCGCGAGCGCCGCCAGGTCCAGCAGCGCCACCGCCGGGTCGTCGCGGTCCACCGCCCGTGCGGCGGCCAGCACCGCGGGCGGTCCGGCCGGGTCGGGCAGCGGCCGGCGATCGGTGCCCAGCAGGGCCACGGTCTCCAGCGCGGCCCAGTCGTCGGCGGTCGGGCTGAGGGTGGGGGTGGTCATGGCCGGCCTCCGGTCGGGGTCGCGTACGGATGCGGGGGAGCGCCCGGGTGGGGCGGACCGCCCGGGAACGAGGGCGTGGACCGGGCCGGGCGGGCGCCGGGCAGTGGCCGGGCGGAGCGGGGGCGTACGGCTCGCGGGCATACGGCTCGGAGGCGTACGGCCCGAAGCGGTACGGCCCGCCGGCGCGCGGCCCGCGGCGGGACCGGTGGGGTCACTGGCCCACCCTGATCGGCCGGCCCTGCTGCGTCCAGGCCGTCACCGGGGCGAACCCGGCGTGCCCGTACTCACCGAACAGCGTGACCGGGTGCCCCGCCGAGACCGCCGCGAGCCGCCACAGCGCCGCCTCCGGAACCGAACCGCGGCGCACCGCGACCGCGCCGCGCCCGTCCGTCAGCTGCCAGCCCTCGGGGCCGAGCACCGGCACCACCTCACCCAGCACCACCGGCCAGGACTCCAGCCACGGGTCCGCCGCCACCGCCTCGCCGTACGCGGCCGCCGCCCCGGCGGGGGACAGCCCGGCGGGAGGCCCGGCGGGCCCGGCCTCCGGGGCGCCGTACCGCGGGCCGAGCACCGCGCGCAGCGGCCGGGCACCCGGGTGGAAGGCCAGCTCGGCCTCCAGCACCTGCCCGGTGGGCAGCGCCAGTTCGGGCGCCTGGCCGGGGCGGCCGAAGGCGAGCAGCAGGGCGAGGCGGCCGGTCTTGGCGCCGCGCAGCCACAGCCGCCGGGTGGTCAGCCGCTCGTCCGCGGTGTCCCGGCTGCCGAGCACCTGCCACCGGTCGCGGACCGTCGGACCGGCCAGCAGCTCGGCCGTGTCGGCGGTGAACCCGACCCGGGTCCGGACCGTGGCGGCCAGCTCGGCGGGCAGTTCCTCCACCCGGCCCCAGGCGCCCGCGAGCAGGTGCAGCAACGCGTACTCGGCGAGCAGGCCCTGCTGCGGCGTGTGTGCCAACTCCCGGGCCCGGGTGGCGAGGCCGGGCGCCTGCGCGTCGACCATCCGGGCCGCCACCTCCTCCCAGCCGGCCGCGGCGGCGGCATGGTCGGCCAGGCCCCGGCGGACCCCGTCCGCCAGCCGCAGCCGCAGCTCCTGCGCGCCCGCCGTGACCCTCGCCTCGCGCCGCTCGGCCCGCCGCCGGGCGGCCGCCGGATCGGCCTCGGCCTTGGCCTCCGCCTTGACGCGGGCCTTCTCGGCCCGCTGCTCGGAGGCGTCCTGACGGCTCTTCACCCACTCGGCGACCCAGTCGGGCCGCTCGGCGCCCTCGGTGATCTCCGCGGCGCCGCCGCTCCAGAGCAGCAGCAGCCCCAGCACGTGCTTGCACGGGAACTTCCGGCTCGGGCAACTGCACTTGTACGCGGGCCCGGCCAGCTCGACCGCAGCCCGGTACGGCGTGCTGCCGCTGCCCTTGCACAGCCCCCACAGCACGCCCTGCTCCCAGCCGGCCCCCGACCAGGGGCCCGGTCCGGACAGCTTGCCGGCGGCCTTCAGCGAGGCCGGGTCGGGTGCGAGGGAAAGGACGTGTTCGGTGCTCCAGCGTTCCTCCATGCCCACGACGCTAGGCGCGGGCACTGACAACGGACGCGGTGTCAGCCCCTGGTCGGGTACACCTTGAAGGAGGAGGTCTCCAGCGCGAACGCGAACGGCTCAGGCAGCTCGACGGCCCGTCCGAACTCGCCGTGCTCGACCACCCGGTAGTCCCCGCCGTCGGGCCGGGAGTGCAGCTCCCAGACGCCGAGGTTCGGGTCGATGATCAGGTGCAGCGGCACCCCGCTGACGGCGTACCAGAGCCGCTTCTTCGCGTAGTCGCTGTCGCGGTCGGAGGAGACGATCTCGACGGTGACCGCGACCCGGCCGGCCGGGAAGGGGTTGACGTTGTCGGCGGCGAGCTCGTGGCTGGTCACGCTGATGTCGGGTTTGGGCTCGAACCCGCGCACCGGCGACACCAGCGCCTGCTCGGTCATCGACCACCAGCCCTGCTGGATGAACTGGCCTGCCACGGTGGCCTGGATGAAGTTGTGGAACGGCGCGGCGGACGGGAGCATCACGATCTTTCCGTCGATGAGTTCGATCCGGAACCTGTCCAGCTCCGGCATGCCCTCAAGTAGGCGCACCAAGTCGTAGTCGGTCGCAGGTGTCGTCGCGGTCATCGTTTGCACCTCCTCCTCCCTGCATGGTAGCGAGCCGGGGCCGTGCGCCCGGTCGTTGTCAGTGCCCCGGTGCATGGTGGTTCCAACAGGCCGCGAAGTGCCTGTCCGACCTCTGCGCCGATGGTCCCCGTACCCCTCTCTGAGCCGCCCCTGCCCTGCCACAGCTGTGCCCGGCGGCCCGTATGCCAGGAGCCGATGATGACCACCGAAACCCCGACCACCGAGACGTCGACCACCGAAGCCTCGACCTCCGCGACATCGGCCGAGGTCCTGCGGCTGCACGCCGAGGACGCCTTCGCCGGCGAACTCGCCGCGCTCGCCGACCAGGACGACCGGCCCCGCCCCGAGCGCTGGCGGCTGTCGCCCTGGGCCGTCGCCACCTACCTGCTGGGCGGCGAACTGCCCGACGGCACCGTGATCACGCCCAAGTACATCGGCCCGCGCCGGATCGTCGAGGTCGCCGTCACCACCCTGGCCACCGACCGGGCACTGCTGCTGCTCGGTGTGCCCGGCACCGCCAAGACCTGGGTCTCCGAGCACCTGGCCGCCGCGATCAGCGGCGACTCCACCCTGCTCGTCCAGGGCACCGCGGGCACCCCCGAGGAAGCCGTCCGGTACGGCTGGAACTACGCGCAGCTGCTCGCCCACGGCCCCAGCCGGGACGCGCTGGTGCCGTCCCCGCTGATGCGGGCGATGGCCGACGGGAAGATCGCCCGGGTCGAGGAGCTCACCCGCATCCCGGCGGACGTCCAGGACAGCCTGATCACCATCCTGTCCGAGAAGACCCTGCCGATCCCGGAGCTGGGCGCCGAGACCCAGGCCGTCCGCGGCTTCAACCTGATCGCCACCGCCAACGACCGCGACCGCGGGGTAAACGAGCTGTCCAGCGCGCTGCGCCGCCGCTTCAACACCGTCGTGCTGCCGCTGCCGGCCACCCTGGACGAGGAGGTCGACATCGTCACCCGCCGGGTCGGACAGCTCGGGCGCTCGCTCGACCTGCCGGAGCTGCCCGGTGGCGCGGACGAGATCCGACGCGTCGTCACCGTCTTCCGCGAGCTGCGGGCCGGGATCACCGCCGACGGCCGTACCAAGGTCAAGACGCCCAGCGGCACGCTCTCCACCGCCGAGGCGATCTCCGTCGTCACCAACGGCCTCGCGCTGGCCACCCATTTCGGTGACGGCGTGCTGCGCGCGGGCGACGTGGCCGGCGGCATCCTCGGCGCGGTGGTCCGCGACCCGGTCGCCGACCGCGCGGTCTGGCGGGAGTACGTCGAGGGCGTGGTCCGCGAGCGGGACGGCTGGAACGACTTCTACCGCGCCGCCCGCGAGTACTCCAACTGACACCCCAGCACCCCGCAGGAGGGAGGCCCGACATGGCCCACGGACCGACGCCCGCCGCGCCGACCCCACCGGCCGCGGCCACACCGACGGCACCGGCCGCACCGCCGGCCGCGCCGCCCGGCGTCACGCTGCTCGGCATCCGGCACCACGGGCCGGGGTCGGCCCGCGCCGTGGCCGCCGCACTGCGGCAGCTGCGCCCCGACGCGGTCCTGATCGAGGGCCCGCCGGAGGCCGACGCGCTCACCGCGCTGGCGGCCGAGAAGGACCTGGTGCCGCCGGTGGCCCTGCTCGCGCACGTGGTGGACGACCCGGCGCGGGCCGCGTTCTGGCCGTTCGCGGTCTTCTCACCGGAGTGGGTCGCGCTGCGGTACGCGGTCGAGCAGCAGGTCCCGGTCCGCTTCATCGACCTGCCGGCCGCCCACAGCCTCGCCGCCGAACCGCCGTCACCGGACGGGCCGGGAGTGCCTGGGGGCACTTCCGGGGAGGTGGACGGTCCCGCCACCACGGACCCGATCGCCGCGCTCGCCGCGGCCGCCGGCCACGACGACCCCGAGCGCTGGTGGGAGGACGTGGTCGAGCACCGGGCCCCCGGCGCCGACGCGCTCGCCCCGTTCGAGGCGGTCGCCGAGGCGATGGCGGCCCTGCGCGAGGACGCGCCGGTGCTCCGCCGCGACGAGCTGCGCGAGGCGTACATGCGCCAGCAGCTGCGCGCCGCCCGCCGGGCCGGCCACCGCCGGATCGCGGTGGTCTGCGGCGCCTGGCACGTCCCCGCGCTGCGGGAGCTGCCCACCGTGGCGCACGACAAGGCGCTGCTGGCCGGCCTGCCGAAGAAGGTGCGCACCGAGATCACCTGGGTGCCCTGGACGCACCGCCGGCTCTCCCAGCACTCCGGGTACGGCGCGGGCGTCGACTCGCCCGGCTGGTACCACCACCTGTTCACCGCCGAGCGCGACACCGTCGCCCGCTGGCTGACCAGGGTCGCCGAGCTGCTGCGGGCCGAGGACCACCCGGTCTCCTCCGCGCACGTCATCGAGGCCGTCCGGCTGGCCGGGACGCTCGCCGCGATGCGGGGCCGCCCGCTGCCCGGGCTCACCGAGACGCTGGACGCCGTACGGGCCGTCATGTGCGACGGCTCGGACGTCGCGCTCGCCCTGGTGCACGACCGGCTGGTGGTCGGCGACGCGCTCGGCGAGGTGCCCGACGCGGCCCCCGCCGTCCCGCTCCAGCGCGACCTCGCCCGGCTCCAGCGCAGCCTGCGGCTCAAGCCGGAGCCGGACGACCGCGAGCTCGTCCTGGACCTCCGCAAGGAGCTGGACGCCGCCCGCTCGACCCTGCTGCACCGGCTGCGGCTGCTCGGTATCGGCTGGGGCGTCCCCGGCCGCTCGGCGGTCAACTCCACCGGCACCTTCCGGGAGACCTGGCGGCTGCGCTGGGAGCCGGAGTTCGCGGTCCGGGTGGTCGAGGCCGCCCAGTGGGGCACCACCGTCGAGGGCGCGGCCGCCGGCAAGGCGGTCGGCGAGGCCGCCCGCGCCACCGAGCTGGCCGAGCTGACGGCGCTGGCCGAGCGCTGCCTGCTCGCCGACCTGCCGGCCGCGCTGCCCGCCGTGATGCGGCTGATCGCCGACCGGGCCGCCCTGGACACCGACATCGCCCAGCTGGCAGCCGCGCTGCCCGCGCTGGTCCGCACCCTGCGCTACGGCGACGTCCGCGGCACCGACGGCGCGGCCCTCGGCGAGGTCGCCCGCGGCCTCGCCGAGCGGATCTGCGTCGGCCTGCCGGCCGCCTGCACCGGCCTGGACGCGGACGGCGCCAACGCGATGCGTTCCCACCTGGACGCGGTGCACGCCGCCGTGGGCCTGCTGGCCGCCGAGGACACCGGCGAGGACCCGGTCGCCGACCGCTGGGCCGCCACCCTGCACGCGCTGGCCGCCCGCGAGCCGTCCGGCGGACCGGCCAGCGGCGCGCCGGGGGTGCTGCGCGGCCGCGCGGTCCGGCTGCTGCTGGACGACGCCCGGCTCGGCGCCGAGGAGGCGGGCCGCCGGCTCGGCCTGGTGCTCTCACCGGCCGGTACCCCCGCGGACGCGGCCGGCTGGGTCGAGGGCTTCCTGTCCGGCGGCGGCGCCCTGCTGCTGCACGACACCCGGCTGCTCGCGCTGCTGGACGACTGGCTGACCCGGGTCCGTCCGGAGGCGTTCACCGATCTGCTGCCGGTGCTCCGCCGCACCTTCTCCGCCCTGGAGGCGGGCGTACGGCGCACCGTCGGCGAGCGGGTCGCCGCCGGACGGCTCGGCGGCCCCGCCGCCCCGGCCGCGGTGGCCGCGGTGGACCTCGACCCCGACCGGGCCGACGCCGCGCTGTCCACCCTCGCCCTGCTGCTCGGCCTGCCCGCCGGGCGGCCGGTGATCCCGCGCCAGGCCGACCGCCGGGCGGGCTGAGCGGGCGCCGGGCCGGGCAGCGGAGGGGACCGCCCGGCCCGGCGCCACCCGCCGCACCCACGACAGCCGCCGCACCCACGACAGCCGCCGCACCCACGACAGCCACCACACCCGCCGCGGCCACCACAACCGCCCTGGCCACCACATCCGTCCGACCGCCGCCCGTACCGAAGGAGTGCCCGATGACCACAGCCCAGGCAGCCACCGCACAGGCCGCCGCCGACCCCGACGGTGAGCGGCTGCGCCGCTGGCGGCTGGTCCTCGGCGGTGACGCCGACGGCACCGGCTGCACGCTGTCCGGCCGGGACGCCGCGATGGACGGCGCGCTCGCCGCGCTCTACCGCGGCTCCGGCGCGGAGCCGGGCGGCCAGGGCCGGACCGGCGGCCGCAGCGCGGGCCTGGGCGGCTCGGCCCCGCAGGTGGCACGCTGGCTCGGTGACATCCGGGAGTACTTCCCGACCACGGTGGTCCAGCTGATGCAGCAGGACGCGATCACCCGCCTCGGCCTGGACCGGCTGCTGCTGGAGCCGGAGATGCTGGCGGCGGTCGAGCCGGACGTCCACCTGGTCGGCACCCTGCTCTCGCTGAAGCACGCGCTGCCGGAGACCACCCGGGAGAGCGCCCGCGCGGTGGTCGGCAAGGTGGTGGCGGAGCTGGAGCGACGGCTGGCCGACCGCACCCGTTCCACCCTCGGCGGCGCGCTCGACCGCAGCGCCAGGGTCAACCGCCCGCGCCACCGCGACATCGACTGGGGCCGCACGATCCGGGCCAACCTGAAGAACTACCTCCCCGATCACCGCACGGTCGTCCCCGAGCGGCTGGTGGGTTACGCCCGCGCCCAGCGCGCGGTGAAGAAGGACGTGATCCTCTGCATCGACCAGTCCGGTTCGATGGCCGCCTCTGTGGTCCACTCGGCGGTGTTCGGCGCGGTGCTCGCCTCGATGCACAGCCTCGACACCCGGCTGGTCGTCTTCGACACCTCCGTGGTCGACCTGACCGAGCAGCTCACCGACCCGGTCGACGTCCTGTTCGCCACCCAGCTCGGCGGCGGCACCGACATCAACCGCGCCCTCGCGTACTGCCAGTCGAAGATCTCCCGGCCGTCCGAGACGATCGTGGTGCTGATCAGCGACCTGTACGAGGGCGGCATCCGGGACGAGATGCTCAAGCGGGTCGCCGCGATGAAGGCCTCGGGCGTGCAGTTCATCGCCCTGCTGGCGCTCTCCGACGAGGGTGCCCCGGCCTACGACCACGCGCACGCCGCCGCACTGGCCGCGCTCGGCGCGCCGGCCTTCGCCTGCACCCCGGACGCCTTCCCGGACATCATGGCCGCCGCGATCGAGAAGCGGCCGCTGCCGGTGCCGGCCGACCGCTGAACCCCGCCCGTCCGACCGCTGAACCCGCCCGTCCGCCGGTCTCCGCAGGACACGGATTCACCCGAAGGTGTGGCCCTGGTCCGGTGCCCGCACCCCCGGCGCCGGGCTCCGGAGGGGGGTGGGTGGTAGGCCCGGGTCCGCCTGTTGTGACGGTTCTCACCAAAGCCGAGCCGGTCCCGGGCGAAACACGCCCGTCGTACGGGGATAACCTGCCACACGGACGTGACGCGCGTGTTGATTGACGGTGCGCCCGGCGCTGTGTGGGCCGCAAGGCCGCAAATCTGCGTACCTGCGCAGCCCCGACGACCCGCAGCGAAGATCCTGCCGTGGCACGCTCGTAGAGACACAATCCGCGACCACGAACAAGGACAAACACGTGGACCTGTTCGAGTACCAGGCGAGGGACCTCTTCGCCAAGCACGGTGTACCCGTGCTTGACGGCGATGTCATCGAGACCGCCGCAGACGCTGCCGCCATCGCGGAGCGCTTCGGCGGCCGCGCCGTCGTCAAGGCTCAGGTGAAGGTCGGTGGCCGAGGCAAGGCAGGTGGCGTCAAGCTCGCCGCCGACCCGGCCGACGCCGTCGCCAAGGCCGAGGCGATCCTCGGGATGGACATCAAGGGTCACACCGTCCACAAGGTGATGCTGGCCCAGACCGCGGACATCAAGGACGAGTACTACGTCTCGTTCCTGCTGGACCGCACCAACCGCACCTTCCTGGCGATGGCCAGCGTCGAGGGCGGCGTGGAGATCGAGGTCGTCGCCGAGGAGAACCCCGACGCGCTGGCCAAGATCCCGGTCGACGCCAACGAGGGCTGCACCCCGGAGAAGGCCGCCGAGATCGTCGCCGCCGCGAAGTTCCCCGCGGACGTGGCCGACCAGGTCGCCGACGTCCTGCAGCAGCTGTGGAAGGTCTTCATCGCCGAGGACGCGCTCCTCGTCGAGGTCAACCCGCTGATCAAGTCCGGCGACGGCAAGATCATCGCGCTCGACGGCAAGGTCTCGCTGGACGAGAACGCCGAGTTCCGTCAGCCGGGCCACGAGGCGCTCGAGGACAAGGCCGCCGCGAACCCGCTGGAGGCCGCGGCCAAGGCCAAGGGCCTCAACTACGTCAAGCTCGACGGCGAGGTCGGCATCATCGGCAACGGCGCGGGTCTCGTCATGAGCACCCTCGACGTGGTCGCCTACGCCGGTGAGAACCACGGCGGCGTCAAGCCCGCCAACTTCCTCGACATCGGCGGCGGCGCGTCCGCCGAGGTGATGGCGAACGGCCTGGAGATCATCCTGGGCGACACCGACGTCAAGTCGGTCTTCGTCAACGTCTTCGGCGGCATCACCGCGTGCGACGCGGTCGCCAACGGCATCGTGCAGGCGCTGGCCCTCCTCGAGGAGAAGGGCGAGGCCGTCACCAAGCCCCTCGTCGTCCGCCTGGACGGCAACAACGCCGAGCTGGGTCGTCAGATCCTGACCGACGCCAACCACCCGCTGGTGCAGCAGGTGGACACCATGGACGGTGCGGCCGACCGCGCCGCCGAGCTGGCCAACAAGTAAGGGAGAGGACTGAATCATGGCTATCTTCCTTACCAAGGACAGCAAGGTCATCGTCCAGGGCATGACCGGCTCCGAGGGCATGAAGCACACCCGCCGCATGCTCGCCTCCGGCACCCAGATCGTCGGCGGTGTGAACCCGCGCAAGGCCGGCACCACCGTTGACGTCGACGGCACCGAGGTGCCCGTCTTCGGCACCGTCGCCGAGGCCATGGAGAAGACCGGTGCCGACGTCACCGTCATCTTCGTGCCGCCGAAGTTCACCAAGGACGCCGTCGTCGAGGCGATCGACGCGGAGATCGGCCTCGCGGTCGTCATCACCGAGGGTGTCCCGGTCCACGACTCGGCCGCCTTCTGGGCGTACGCCGGTTCGAAGGGCAACAAGACCCGGATCATCGGCCCGAACTGCCCCGGCCTGATCTCGCCGGAGCAGTCGAACGCCGGCATCATCCCGGCCGACATCACCAAGTCCGGCCCGATCGGCCTGGTCTCGAAGTCCGGCACGCTGACCTACCAGCTCATGTACGAGCTGCGTGACCTCGGCTTCTCCTCGGCCGTGGGCATCGGCGGCGACCCGGTCATCGGCACCACCCACATCGACGCCCTCGCGGCGTTCGAGGCGGACCCGGAGACCAAGATCATCGTCATGATCGGCGAGATCGGCGGCGACGCCGAGGAGCGTGCGGCGGCCTACATCGCCGAGCACGTCACCAAGCCGGTCGTCGGCTACGTCGCGGGCTTCACCGCCCCCGAGGGCAAGACCATGGGCCACGCCGGCGCCATCGTCTCCGGCTCCTCGGGCACCGCGCAGGCGAAGAAGGAGGCCCTCGAGGCCGCCGGTGTCAAGGTCGGCAAGACGCCGTCCGAGACCGCTCGCCTGGCCCGTGAGCTGATCGGCTGATCAGCCCGGTAACCACCCGAGGGCGCCACGGACGGATTCCCGTCCGCGGCGCCCTCGGCGTTTCCGCGGCTCCCGGCGCCGGGCAGCCCAGCAGCGCAGCCCGCTGGGCCGTGTCCGACGAGTCGCGTCGGATCAGCGGGCACCTCCTGGCCGAAGGCCGGGGTAGGAGGTTGCTCGGCGTCGGGCGCCCGGCGGAGTCGTCAGGCGCGGCCCAGCCACCGCGGCCGGTCGGCCGGCGCCGGGACCCGGGCGGCACAGCGGCCGGACAGGACCGGGCCGCCGGGCAGTCCACCGGTGACCCGGTACCCGTTGCTCGGTACCCGACCCGGCACCCGCTGCCCGGAGGGCGTCAGCGGAGTCGGTCGGCGAGGGGTGGTACCCCGGGCGGCGCACCGGTCGGGCAGGGGCGGAACGCCGGGCAGCCCAGCAGCGCAGCCCGCTGGGCCGTGTCCGACGAGTCGCGTCGGATCAGCGGGCACCTCCTGGCCGAAGGCCGGGGTAGGAGGTTGCTCGGCGTCGGGCGCCCGGCGGAGTCGTCAGGCGCGGCCCAGCCACCGCGGCCGGTCGGCCGGCGCCGGGACCCGGGCGGCACACCGGCCGGACAGGACCGGGCCGCCGGGCAGTCCACCGGTGACCCGGTACCCGTTGCTCGGTACCCGACCCGGCACCCGCTGCCCGGAGGGCGTCAGCGGAGTCGGTCGGCGAGGGGTGGTACCCCGGGCGGCGCACCGGTCGGGCAGGGGCGGAACGCCGGGCAGCCCACCGGCACCGGCAGCGCCTCCACGGCGGCCGCCGTCGCCGCGGCCTCCGCCGAGGGCGACGAGGACATCATCGCGGCCTGGACCAGGACCACCGACTGCGTCCCCGCCGCCTCGCACCAGTGGCTGCGCACACCCGCGTCGGCGCCCGGCAGCAGCGGACCCGCGCTGCCGTTGTCCGCCGTCGTGCACAGCGGTGGCGGCGTGGGCGCGGGCGAGCGGAACAGCTCGGCCGGCCCGCTACCCAGCAAGGTCGCCACCACCGCGGCGCCGACCGCCACGGTCAGCAGGGCGGCGCCGCCGGTGACCGCGCCGGTCCGCAGCCGGCTCTCCACCGTCAGCAGCCGCGGGGACGGCCGCCACGGCGTCGCACAGCCGTGCACGGCCGCCCGGTGCATCAGCTCGCCCAGCCGGTCGCCGAACCCGGGATCGGACGGGTCCGGGCCCACCAGGTCGGGCACCTGCCCGGCCAGCGCCGCCCGGGCGGCGCGGATCCGCCCGGCGGCCGCCGCCGAACTCGCCTCCACCTCGACCGCCACCGCAGCCGCGGGCAGGCCCAGCGCGTCGTGCAGCACCAGCGCCCGCCGGCGCGGCCGCGACAGCCGGCGGAGCGCCTTGAGCAGCGCCCGGTCCCTCGGGGTGAGCCGGTCCTCCGGCCCGACCCCGGCGGGGCCGACCCGGATCCGCCGGTGCGGCAGGGTGAGCAGGTGCGCCCGCCGCGGGCCGCCCCGGCGCCACGGGGACAGTGCCGCGTCGAAGGCCCGCGCCCGCACCCAGCCCTCCGGGTCCGGCAGCGCCGTGACCTGCGGCCACTGCCGGGAGGCGGTGCCCAGGGCGAGGTGCGCGCAGTGCACGGCGCGGTGCCGGCAGCCGGTCAGCAGGAAGGTCTGTTGCACCAGCCGGTCGTGGACGGCGAGGCAGAAGTCGTCGAACTCGGGCGGAACGGCGTCCCCGCCCGCCCCGCCGCCGGTCTCGGTGTCCTCACCGGCCCCGGCCTCGGCCTCGGCGTCGGCGTCGGCCCTGCCGTCGGCCTCGGTGCCGGTGTCACGGCTCGTGCCGGGCGGGGCCTCGGCGGCCTGGTCGGTGGCCCGATAGTCGGCCTGGTCGTCGGCGTGGTCGGCGAGCGCGGTGGCCTCCGCCGCGGACCGTACGCCCAGTTTGCGCAGTGCCCGGTGCAGCCGGGTCCGCGCCATGGCGGGCGACAGTTCCAGGTCGGCGGCGATGGCGGCCAGCTCCTCGCCGTCCGCCAGCCGGGCCAGCAGCTGCGCCTCGCGGGGCGTCAGCAGCCGGAGCAGCCGGGCGGCGTCCCGCCGGGGTGGCGACGGCGTCTTGGCGGCGGCGGGCTTCCCGGAGGCAGCGGACCTCCGGTTGCGCTTCCGGGTGGTCGAAGGAGCGGTCACCGTGATCCCTCGCCCCGGCTGCTGAGCGAATGTAGGCACATGTACCGATAATCCGGGACACGGCGAAGGTTTGCCCGTTGACACGACGCAACGGGCCCCCTTGGGAGCATGAAGCCCATGACGCAGCTGATGGGCCGTCCGATCCTGGGCCTGCCGAGCGGACTGGGCACCCGCTCGACCTTCGCCGACCTGCTGACGGGGGTACGGACGGCGCTCCTGACGCTCTCCGTGGTCGCTGTGCCGGTCCTGGGGCTGTGGGTGCTGGCGCCGTACTCGGACGACACCGCGGCCGGCGCGGTCCGGCTGGCCTGCGCGCTCTGGCTGCTCGGCCACGCGGCGCCGCTGGCCCGCGGGGGCGAGGCCGGGCCGGTCACCGTGACCCCGCTGCTGCTGACCGCGGTCACCCTGACGGCGCTCTACCGGGCCGGGGTCCGCCTCGGCCGGCGCGGGCGCCCGAACTGGCGCTCCCCGTTCGCCGTGGGCGCCGGCTACCTGACGGTGGCGGCGCTGGCGGTGGCCCAGTGCTCGGCCCAGGAGGCGGCGCTGCGGGCCCGGCCGGTGGCGGACCTGATGGCGGTCTCGGTGCTGCTGGCCTGCGGGCTCGGGTGCGGGGTGTGGGCCGGCGCGGGGCGCCTGCGGCCGGCGCTCGCCGCGCTGGTGGCGCTGGCCCCGCTCACGAGGGTGCCCCGGTGGTGGGCGGACGGCGGGGCGGACCGTGGGGCGGACAGCGGGGCTGAGGGGCGGGGGGAAGGGCGGGCACCCGCGTGGGAGCCGCCGCCCGGAGCGGTGGCCACAGCCGTACGGGCGGCCGCCCTCTGGCTGCTGGCGCTGGCGGCCGGCGGCGGCCTGCTGCTGACGGCAGGCGTACTGGCGGGCGGGCCCGGCAGGTCGGCGCACACCCTCGGCGGGGGTGTGGCGGGCTGCCTCGGCCTGCTGCTTGCCTGCGCGCTGCTGCTGCCGAACGCCGTCCTGTGGGCCGCCGCGTACCTGCTCGGGACGGGCTTCGCGGTCGGTACCGGGACGACCGTCGCGCCGATCGGGACCACGGTGGGCGCGGTACCGGAGTTCCCGCTGCTCGCTCTGGTGCCGGGGCCCGGCGGGGCGGGCTGGTGGCCGCTGCTGTGCACAGTGCCGCTGCTGGCCGCCGCGGGACCGGCGGTGCTGCTCGGCCGGGCGGCGGCGGGGGAACGGCCGGCGACGGACGGTCCGCGGTGGTCGGTACGGGCCACCACGGCGGCGGCGCTCGGCGCGGCGCTCCTGGCGGGCCTGCTGGCGGTCCTCGCCGGGTGGGCGGCCGGCGGCTCGCTCGGCCCCGGCCGGATGTCGGAACTGGGGCCGCCACCCTGGCGGACCGGGGCGGCGGTCGCCGTCTGGCTGGCCGTCACCGCGCCGCCCGGCGCCCTGCTGGCCCGCTGGTGGGGCACCCGCGCGGACGCCCCCGCCTGGTGGCGGTGGCTGACCCGGATGGCAGTACGGCACACGGCCCGCCCGCGCGCGGCCCTGCACCACACCCTCACCCGCGCCGCCGATCTACCGCTCCCCTTCCCCCGCACCCGCCGGAACCGCTGACGCGGCACCCCACCGGCGGCACGGACCGCTCCGGTCCCCCCCAGGGGCGCGGGGAACCGCGCGAGCCGGGAGGTACGGCGCCGCCCCTACTGGTGGCCGCTCCGGTCACCCCACCAGGGGCGCGGGGAACTGCGCGAGGCGGGAGGTACGGCGCCGCGCCTTCCGAATCGCGCCGTTCCCCGCGCCCCCGGTGGGGCCGCCCCCGGTGAGGTACCCGCGGTCCCGCCTCAGAGCGAGTCGGGGTCCTTGAGCGTGACCAGCCAGCGCGGTGCCGGGTCGCTGACCTGGCAGCTGTGCCGGGCTTCGATGGTCGGGGCGTCCTGCACGCAGACGACGTAGTCGTTGTAGTAGGTGAGCGTGCCGAACCAGCCCATGGTGACCAGCACCGAGGCCGCGCCGATGAACAGGCCGGCCACCGCCGCCGGGGTCTGGGCCCCGGATGCGGCGGCCTGCGCGCCACCGAGTCCCCGCGCGCCACCGACTCCCTGCGCGCCACCGGTGCCCTGCGCCGGAGCGGCCCCCTGCGCCGTGCGGGCGCCGCGCAGGGAGCTGACCGCCCAGTACACGGCGAGCGCGCCGAGCAGCAGGGAGACCGGGAGGTAGCCGAGGAGCAGGCAGAGCAGCGCGCCGATGCCGGAGCTCAGCGCGTACCGGGCCTTGCGCTGGACCGGGTCGGTCGGGTCGAACTTGGGCGCCGGCGGCGGCGGGTTCCAGCCGCCGCCGCGGTGGCCGGGGCTCCACGGGTGCGGCGGCGGGACCTGGGGCTGCTCGCCCTGGCCCTGGTCCTCGCTGTCCGGGGCCGGCGGGCGCTGCCCGGCCGGCGGGATCCGGGGCTGCCACGGCTGATCGGGGGCGTCCGCAGGCGGCGGCGCGAACGGGTTGCGCTCGCCGGTGCTGTCTCCGCTCATGGTGTCAGCCATTCCTTCTCGTCGGTGCGGCGCTCGGGCCGCCTGCGGCCACCCGTCGGGCGGCCTGCCGGTCAATGATCTCGCAGGCGGTCGGCGGCCGTGCGGCGCCCCACCAGGTTCGGCCGGGGCGGCCGTGCGGCACCCCAGCCGGTCCGGCCGGGGCGGGCGGGCGAGATCCCCGTCTCAACTACGCGCGTAGCGTGGCCGGGTGGTTACGGGAGCCCTCTCACCAGCCGTTATCGTGGTGACGGTCGGCAGCCCAGCAGGGTTCCCGGGCCCGCCGTCCGGCGCGGTACCCGCGGCCCCGGCATTCCGGCTCGACCTGGCGCCGCCCGTAGTGGCCCCACCGACGGTGGACGTACCAGCGGGCACGACGACGTACGGAGAATCGCGCAGTGGCCGCTGCTTCCGCCCAAGTCTTTCCGCCCCGCACCCCGGGCCCGGCCCGGCTGGTGGTCCTGGTCTCCGGCTCCGGCACCAACCTGCAGGCGCTGATCGACGCCGCGGCCGACCCGGCGTACGGCGCCGAGATCCTGGCCGTGGGCGCGGACCGCGACGCCATTGCCGGCCTGGAGCGCGCGGAGCGCGCCGCGATCCCCTCCTTCGTCCACCGGATCAAGGACTTCGCCGACCGCGGCGCCTGGGACCGCGCGCTGACCGGGGCGGTCGCCGCCCACGAGCCGGACCTGGTGGTGACGGCCGGCTTCATGAAGATCCTCGGCCCGGAGTTCATCGCCGCCTTCGCCGGACGGATCGTCAACACCCACCCCGCCCTGCTGCCCGCCTTCCCCGGCGCGCACGGCGTCCCGGACGCCCTCGCGTACGGCGTGAAGGTGACCGGCTGCACCGTCCACCTGGTCGACGCCGGGGTGGACACCGGACCGATCATCGCGCAGGGCGTGGTGGAGGTCCTCGACGCCGACCACCGGGACGGCGGCGAAGCGCTGCACGAGCGCATCAAGACTGTCGAGCGCCAGTTGCTCGTCGACGTCGTGGGCCGACTGGCCCGCGAAGGTCACCGCATCGAAGACCGAAAGGTATGGATTCCGGCATGAGCGCCGCCTCCAGCACTACTCCCGTCTCCGAGAACGTACGCCCGATCCGGCGTGCCCTGATCAGCGTGTACGACAAGACCGGGCTGGAGGAGCTGGCCCAGGGCCTGCACGCCGCCGGCGTCGCCATCGTCTCCACCGGCTCGACGGCCGGCCGGATCGCCGCGGCCGGCGTGCCGGTCACCGAGGTCTCCGAGCTGACCGGCTTCCCGGAGTGCCTGGACGGGCGCGTGAAGACGCTGCACCCCCGCGTGCACGCCGGCGTCCTCGCCGACCTGCGCCTGGAGTCGCACCGCGCGCAGCTGGCCGAGCTCGGCATCGAGCCGTTCGACCTGGTCGTGGTGAACCTCTACCCGTTCAAGGCCACCGTCGCCTCCGGTGCCACCCCGGACGAGTGCGTCGAGCAGATCGACATCGGCGGTCCCTCGATGGTCCGCGCGGCCGCCAAGAACCACCCCTCGGTCGCCGTGGTGGTCGACCCGGCCCGGTACGCCGACGTCCTGGACGCCGTCAAGGGCGGCGGCTTCGACCTGGCCACCCGCAAGCGGCTGGCCGGCGCCGCCTTCGCCCACACCGCCGCCTACGACGTCGCCGTCGCCTCCTGGTTCGAGGCCGGTTACGCGCCGAGCGACGAGCGCTTCCCCGAGTTCCTCGGTGCCACCTGGGAGCGCCAGAACGTGCTGCGCTACGGCGAGAACCCGCACCAGGGCGCCGCGCTGTACAGCGACGGCACCGGCGGCCTCGCGGGCGCCGAGCAGCTGCACGGCAAGGAGATGTCCTACAACAACTACGTGGACACCGACGCCGCCCGCCGCGCCGCCTACGACCACGCCGAGCCGGCCGTCGCCATCATCAAGCACGCCAACCCGTGCGGGATCGGCATCGGTGCGGACGTCGCCGAGGCGCACCGCAAGGCGCACGCCTGCGACCCGCTGTCCGCCTTCGGCGGGGTGATCGCGGTCAACCGTCCGGTCACCGTGGAGCTGGCCGAGCAGATCGCCGAGATCTTCACCGAGGTCGTGGTCGCCCCGGCGTACGAGGACGGCGCCGTCGAGGTGCTGGCCCGCAAGAAGAACATCCGGGTGCTGCGCGCGCCCGACGCCCCCGCCAACCGCACCGAGGTCCGCCCGGTCTCCGGCGGTGTGCTGCTCCAGGAGGCCGACCGGATCCACGCCGAGGGCGACGACCCGTCGACCTGGACGCTGGCCACCGGTGACGCGCTGTCCGAGGCGGAGCTGGCCGAGCTGGCCTTCGCCTGGCGGGCCTGCCGGGCCGTCAAGTCCAACGCGATCCTGCTGGCCAAGGACGGCGCCTCGGTCGGCGTCGGCATGGGCCAGGTCAACCGGGTCGACTCCGCCAAGCTCGCGGTCGCCCGGGCCGGCGAGCGGGCCCAGGGCTCGTACGCGGCCTCCGACGCCTTCTTCCCGTTCCCCGACGGCCTCCAGGTGCTGCTCGACGGCGGGGTCAAGGCCGTGGTTCAGCCGGGTGGTTCGGTCCGTGACGAGGAGGTCGTGGCGGCCGCCGCCGCGGCCGGGGTGACGATGTACCTGACCGGCACCCGGCACTTCTTCCACTGACACCGGTCCGGCGCACGCCGAAGGGCCCGTACCCCGCGCGGGGTACGGGCCCTTCTGGCTGTCCGGATCACCGGGCCCGGGACTACTGGGCCTTGACGACCACGGTGCTCATGATCTTGTCCGCGAAGGTCTGCTTCTTCGCGTCCCACAGCGGCCACAGCAGGCCGATGCAGCAGAAGCTGTCCAGGATGTGCAGCGCCTCACGGCCGAAGGCCGCGCCGAAGCTGAGCTTCTGACCGTCCGACTCGCGCACCATGCGGATGCTGACGGCCTTCTGGCCGAGCGACTGGCCGGTCGCCTTCATGGCCGCGATGCCCGCCCAGACCAGCACGTTCGCCAGCAGGATGCCGGCGTAGTACCCGCCCATGCCGGTGGTCTCGGTGTGCGGGTAGCCGCTCGCCGAGTAGGTGGTGGTGACCGACGGCTTGAGCGCGACGAAGACCACGATCCACGGGATCAGGCCGACCACGATGTGGTCGATCAGGTACGCCACCACGCGGCTGCCCCAGCCCGCGTAGAAGTTCTGCACCGTGCCCGCGTTGGAGTACGGGCCGGTCGGGTACGCGTAGCCCTGCTGCGGCGGGATGCCGTAGCCCTGCTGCTGGGGCGGCGGCGCCTGCTGCGGGTAGCCGTAGCCGGGGGCCGGCGGCGGGGCCTGCTGCGGGTAGCCGTAGCCCGGCGGCGGCGGGGGCTGCTGGCCGTACGGGTTGTTCGGGTCGGGCGGGTAGCTCATCTCTGCCTCCGGGCAGGAAAGGGACAGCGGGACGGAACAGGAGGATTCCTGTGACGGACGGGCAGTTGAGGTGCCGACCGGGTGGGACATTAGCGGAAGATACTGACACCGCGCGGGTCAATAGCGGGTCAGCAACCGTCAGGAATGCGTCGGCTCAGGGCCGGGAGATGCCCAACCGGTGCAACTGCCAGGCCCAGGACAGTGCGGCGGCGGCGGCGATCAGCGCGTTCCGCCGGCCGTTCGGCAGCTCCCACCACCAGCGCCCGGCGCCCAGCGGGGCGAACAGCAGGCCGACCGCGGCCACCACGGTGACCGGGTTCGCGGCCACCGAGGCCAGCAGGTCGCCGTGGCCGGCCTCGATGAACACCGTGGTGCTGCCGCAGCCCGGGCACGGGATGCCGGTGAACCGGCGCAACGGGCAGAGCACACCGGGGTCGTGGGCGTCGTGCAACTGCGCCACCGCCACGGCGGCCACCAGCCCGCCCGCGCCGCGGGCGAGCACGCGCAGCCAGGCACCCTTGAGGGTGCCGGCGGTGGCGGCCCAGCGGGTGGCCAGGGCGGAGGCGGACAGCGCGGTCACGGCAGGTTCTTGGTCAGGGTGTCGTAGAAGACCAGGCCGGCGATGCCGATCAGGATCGCCAGGGTGCTGAGCGCGATGCCGCCGATGGCCTGGGTGCGGCCGACGCCGGTCTTCTGCGCCCGGTTCAGCCCTGCGATGCCGAGGCCGAGCCCGATCGGGCCGAGCATCGCGCCGTAGAAGCAGATCACGATGCCGGCGAAGCCGAGCGCCATGGCGGCCGTCGCCATGCTGTTCGGCTCGGCGGCCGACTGCGGCGGGAAGTAGGGCTGCGGCTGCGGCGGGTAGGGCTGCTGGGGGTACCCGTAGGCGGGCTGCTGGACCGGCGGCGGCACGGGCTGCTGGTACGGCGAGGGCGGCGGCGTGCCGTACGGCTGCTGCTGCGGCGGACCGTAACCGCCGTACGGATCCGGCGATTGGTACGGATTGCTCACTGTCGTCTTCCCCCGAGATCGTCCCCAGATCGTCCTGCGCCGGCCCCGTCGGCCCGTCACCGGGCCGTGGGCGGCAGGATGGCCCGGCCTTATCGTCCGGTGTCCCGCCCCGTGCTGTCCAGCCGCGTCCGCAGTGCGCACACAACTGTGGCGCAACCGCAACCAGAGGCACACGTTCCGTATCCGCGGCGCGGGCGGCCACCCGGGCACGGACTCCCGCGCCGATCCAGGACAATGGGGCCATGACTGCCCAGATTCTCGACGGCAAGGCCACCGCTGCCGCGATCAAGTCCGAACTCGCCGTCCGCGTGGCGGCCCTCAAGGAGCGGGGCATCGTCCCCGGCCTCGGCACCGTCCTGGTCGGCGACGACCCGGGCAGCCGCTGGTACGTGAACGGCAAGCACAAGGACTGCGCCGAGGTCGGCATCGCCTCGATCCAGCGCGAGCTGCCCGCCACCGCCACCCAGCAGGAGGTGGAGGACGTGGTCCGCGAGCTGAACGCGGACCCGACCTGCACCGGCTACATCGTCCAGCTGCCGCTGCCCAAGGGCCTGGACCCCAACCCGGTCCTCGAGCTGATGGACCCGGACAAGGACGCCGACGGCCTGCACCCCACCTCGCTCGGCCGGCTCGCGCTCGGCATCGAGGGCCCGCTGCCCTGTACCCCGTACGGCATCGTCGAGCTGCTGCGCCGGCACAAGGTCGAGATCGACGGCGCGGACGTGGTCGTGCTGGGCCGCGGCGTCACGGTCGGCCGCTCGATCGGCCTGCTGCTGACCCGCAAGAGCGAGAACGCCACCGTCACCCTCTGCCACACCGGCACCCGGGACCTGGCCTCGCACCTGCGCCGGGCGGACATCGTCGTGGCCGCGGCCGGCGTCGGCCACCTGGTCAAGGCGCAGGACGTGAAGCCGGGCGCGGCCGTGCTCGACGTCGGCGTCAGCCGGGACGGCGAGGGCAAGATCGTGGGCGACGTGGAGCCGGCCGTGGCCGAGGTGGCCGGCTGGATCTCGCCGAACCCGGGCGGCGTCGGCCCGATGACCCGCGCGATGCTGCTGAACAACATCGTCGAGGCGGCCGAGCGCCGCGCCGGCCACTGATCCGCCGTGGCGGCTGAGGTGACGCGCCGCACCCGGCGCCGTCCGGCGAGGACCACCGGGACGCTGCCGCCGGAGGGCGCCGGCTCGGCGCTCGACGGGGGCCATCCGCTGCCGGTCCGGCAGTGGCCGATAACGCTGGTGCTGGCCGTTGCCGCGGTCGGTCTGGCCATCACCTTCGCCGGTGGTTTCAAGATCGGTGTGTTGACGATCGGGTCCTCGCTGCTGCTCGGCGCCGTGCTGCGGCTGGTCCTGCCCGAGGTCGGGCTGCTGGCCGTCCGCAGCCGGTTCACCGACGTCTCGGTGCTGAGCGTGCTCGGGGCGGTGATCGTGCTGCTCACCCTGGTGGCCCAGCCCGATCCCTGGCTGGAGCTCCCGGTGCTCGACAACATCGGCAACCTGATCGGCCGCCAGCGGCACTGAAGGCGGTACCGACGGCGGCCGTCGGGGGTCCGGTCCGGTCCCGGACCGGACCCCCGACGCCGTTCCCGGGCCGGGCCGCGGGCCCGCGGGGCCGTGTGACGCATCAGCCACGCCCGTACGCGCCCGGGTCGGGCCCGTTGCGATAGCCTGGGCCAGTTCTCTCGATGTCGAGAGATCATCCTCGGCTCCAGCGCCGACGTGCCTGGGGCACGTCGGCGATTTGCTGGAGTAGGCAGAAATGACTCGCACCCCCGTCAATGTCACCGTCACCGGAGCGGCCGGCCAGATCGGCTACGCCCTGCTCTTCCGCATCGCCTCGGGCCACCTGCTCGGCGCCGATGTGCCGGTGAACCTCCGCCTCCTGGAGATCCCCCAGGGTCTGAAGGCCGCCGAGGGCGTCGCCATGGAGCTCGACGACTGCGCCTTCCCGCTGCTGCGTGACATCACCATCACCGACCAGGCCGCCACCGCCTTCGACGGCGCCAACGTGGCCCTGCTGGTCGGCGCCCGCCCGCGCACCGCCGGCATGGAGCGCGGCGACCTGCTCTCCGCCAACGGCGGCATCTTCGGCCCGCAGGGCAAGGCCATCAACGACCACGCCGCGGACGACATCAAGGTCCTGGTGGTCGGCAACCCGGCCAACACCAACGCCCTGATCGCCCAGCGCAACGCCCCCGACGTGCCGGCCGAGCGGTTCACCGCGATGACCCGCCTCGACCACAACCGCGCCGTCGCGCAGCTCGCCAAGAAGGCCGGCGTGACCGTCGAGGACATCAAGAAGGTCACCATCTGGGGCAACCACTCCGCCACCCAGTACCCGGACCTCTTCCAGGCCGAGATCGCCGGCAAGAGCGGCTTCGAGGCCACCGGCTCGGACCTCGCATGGGTCGAGAACGACTTCATCCCGACCGTCGCCAAGCGCGGCGCGGCGATCATCGAGGTCCGCGGCGCCTCCTCGGCCGCCTCGGCCGCCAACGCCGCCATCGACCACGTCCACACCTGGGTCAACGGCACCCCGGCCGGCGACTGGACCTCGATGGGCATCGTCTCCGACGGCTCGTACGGCGTGCCGGAGGGTCTGATCTCCTCGTTCCCGGTCACCACCAAGGACGGCAAGTTCGAGATCGTCCAGGGCCTGGAGATCTCCGACTTCTCCCGCGCCCGGATCGACGCCTCGGTCCGCGAGCTGGCCGAGGAGCGCGACGCCGTGCAGGAGCTGGGCCTGATCTGATCCGGCGGCCCGGCCCGCGCGGCCGGGCACCGTCGGCGCGACGGCCGAAGGCCGGACACCCTCCCGGGGTGTCCGGCCTTCGCCGCCCCCGGGACGGTCCGACGCACCCCCTCGGCCGCGTCCTAGGATGGCCAACCGTGAGTGAAACACTGCAGGACGCGGCGCTCGTCCTGGTCTTCATCATGCTGGGCGGCCTCTTCAACGTCGCGGAGATCTCGCTGATCTCCCTGCGCGAGGGCCAGATCCGGGCGCTGGAGTCGGCCGGTACCCGCCGCGCCTCCCGGGCCGCGCACCTGGCCGCCGACCCCAACCGCTTCCTGGCCGCCGTCCAGGTCGGGGTGACCTGCATGGGCTTCCTCTCCGCCGCCTTCGGCGCGGACACCCTGGCGGGCAAGCTGGCACCCGTCTTCGTGGGCCTGGGCCTGTCCGAAGGGGTCGCCGACGCCGTCGCCCTGGTCGGACTCACCCTGGTGATCAGCTACGCCTCGCTGGTGCTCGGCGAGTTGACACCCAAGCGGATCGGTCTTCAGCGGGCCGACTCGATCGCCCTGCTGGCCGCGCCGGTGGTCGACGTGATGTCGGTGGTGCTGCGCCCGGTGATCTGGCTGCTCGGCCACTCCACCAACCTGATGGTCCGGCTGCTGGGCGGCGACCCGTCGGCCGGCCGCGGTTCGATGAGCTCGGAGGAGCTGCGCGGCCTGGTCGCCGCCAACACCGAACTCGGCAGCGACGAACGGGCCCTGATCGCGGACGTGTTCGCGGCCGGCGAGCGCCAGCTGCGCGAGGTGATGGTGCCGCGCACCGAGGTCACCTTCCTGGACGCCGAGCGGCTGGTCTCCGAGGTCCGCCCGGAGACCGACTCCGCCCCGCACTCCCGCTACCCGGTGGCCGAGGGCTCGTACGACGCGGTGACCGGCTTCGTCCACGTCCGCGACCTGTACGGCGCGCGCGGCACGCCCGCCGCCCGGGTCCGCGACCTGGCCCGGCCGGTGAAGCTGCTGCCGTCCACCAAGCGGGTGCTGGAGGCGATGAGCGAGATGCGCCGCGAGGGCCACCACCTGGCGATCGTGGTCGACGAGTACGGCGGCACGGCCGGCATCGTCACCCTGGAGGACCTGGTCGAGGAGCTGATCGGCGAGATCCGGGACGAGTACGACGCCCAGGACACCACCGCCACCCGCCGCCTCGCCGGCGGCGGCGTGGAGCTGGACGGCCTGCTCAACCTCTCCGACTTCACCGAGGAGACCGGCGTCACCCTGCCCGAGGGCCCGTACGAGACGGTGGCCGGATTCGTGGTGCGCGAGCTCGGTCGGCTCCCCGAGCCGGGGGACCAGGTGCCGGTGGAGGGCGGGGCGCTGCTGACCGTCGCCAAGCTGGACGGCCGCCGGATCGAACGCATCAGGGTGAGTGCGGTCACACTGTCGATTCCTCCAGGGGCGGAAGTTTCCTGAGCGGTCGGTGAAGCTGGAACAATGGCCCGCATGGTCAATGCAGCCGCCACCGGTCCGGTGAAGGACCGTCCTCGGGTCCTCTCCGGAATCCAGCCCACCTCGGGCTCCTTCCACCTCGGCAACTACCTCGGCGCCGTGCGCCAGTGGGTGGACCTGCAGGAGGAGAACGACGCCTTCTACATGGTGGTCGACCTGCACGCGATCACCGTCGAGCAGGATCCCGACACGCTGCGCCAGAACACCCGGATCTCCGCCGCCCAGCTGCTCGGCGCGGGCCTCGACCCCGAGCGCTGCACCCTGTTCGTCCAGTCGCACGTGCCCGAGCACGCGCAGCTCGGCTGGGTGATGAACTGCCTCACCGGCTTCGGCGAGGCGGCCCGGATGACCCAGTTCAAGGACAAGTCCGCCAAGCAGGGCAGCGACCGCACCTCGGTCGGCCTGTTCACGTACCCGATCCTGCAGATCGCCGACATCCTGCTCTACCAGGCCGACGCGGTGCCGGTCGGCGAGGACCAGCGCCAGCACCTGGAGCTCACCCGGGACCTCGCCGAGCGCTTCAACAGCCGCTACGCGCCGACCTTCACGCTGCCCAAGCCGTACATCCTGGAGGAGACGGCCAAGATCCTGGACCTCCAGGACCCGACGGCCAAGATGAGCAAGTCGGCGTCGTCCGCCAAGGGCCTGGTCAACCTGCTGGACGACCCCAAGGTCAGCGCCAAGAAGTTCAAGAGCGCGGTGACAGACACCGGCACGGTGGTCTCCTACGACGAGGAGAACAAGGCCGGCGTCTCCAACCTGCTGCGCATCCACTCCGCGCTCAGCGGACAGTCGGTCGACCAGCTGGTCGAGCACTTCGAGGGCAAGATGTACGGCGCCCTCAAGACCGAGCTGGCCGAGCTGTTCACCGACTGGGTGACGCCGTTCCAGGCCCGCACCCAGGCGTACCTGGACGACCCGGCCGAACTGGACCGGGTGCTGGGCCTCGGCGGTGAGAAGGCGCGCGCCGTCGCCTCCGAGACGCTGGCCACGGTCTACGACCGCATCGGCTTCCTGGCGCCGAAGCGCTGATGCCGGTGGAGCGCACCCCCGGCGGTGACGGCCTCGGTGAGGCCGTCACCATCGGCGTGTCCATCACCGTTCCCGAGCCCTACGGCGCGCAGATCCAGGACGCCAGGGCCGGGCACGGCGACCCGCTGGCCCGCTCGATACCGACGCACGTCACCCTGCTGCCGCCGACCCCGGTCGACCCGGCCGCGCTGCCGGCCGTCGAGGCGCACCTGCGGGCCGCGGCCGTCGGCCACCGGCCGTTCCGGATGCTGCTGCAGGGCAGCGGGACCTTCCGCCCGGTCTCCCCGGTGGTGTTCGTCCGGGTCGAGGAGGGCGCGCAGGAGTGCCGCGCGCTGGAGGCGGACGTCCGCTCCGGGCCGCTCGCCCGCGAGCTGGCCTTCCCGTACCACCCGCACGTGACGGTCGCGCACGGCCTGCCCGACCCGGTCCTGGACCGGGCCTTCGAGCAGGCGCGGGGCTTCCGGGCGGTCTTCGAGGTGGCCGGCTTCAGCCTCTCCCGGTTCGGACCGGACGAGGTCTGGCGCCCCTGGCGGACCTTCGGCTTCGGCGGCTGACCCCGCAAGCCCCCGGCGCGGATGCGCGACTGCCCCCGGGGACCGTCCTCGGACGGTCCCCGGGGGCAGTCGCGTACGGTCAGCCCTGCTGCAGCGGGTCCTGCCCCAGCAGCGCGTCCACCACCCGGGCCGAGGCCTGCCCGTCGTCCAGGTCGCAGTACGCCTCGCGGAACGCCTCGTACCTGTCCCGGTGGCCGGCGACCGCCGCGTCGACGTCGCGCAGCGCCGCGACCAGCTCCTCGGAGGTGCCCAGCAGCGGGCCGGGCGCCTGCGCCTCGAAGTCGAAGCTGAAGCCCCGCAGGTTGTCCCGGTAGTGCTCCAGGTCGTAGGTGAAGAACAGCATCGGCCGGCCGGTGTTCGCGAAGTCGAACATCGACGACGAGTAGTCCGTCACCAGCACGTCCGCGATCAGCAGCAGCTCCGCCATGTCGGGGTAGCTGCCGACGTCCCAGACGTAGCCGTCACCGGCACCCGGCACCTGGCCGCAGGTCAGCTCGTGGCCGCGGACCAGCAGCACCTGGTCCTCGGCGAGCGCCGCGCGGGCCGCCGCCAGGTCGATCCGCAGGTCCAGCTGGTACCCGTCCTGCGGCCGGCGGCGGTCCTCCCGGAAGGTCGGCGCGTACAGCACCACCTTCTTGCCCTCCGGCAGGCCCAGGCGCTCGCGCACCCGCTCGGCGGTCTTCTCCCGGTCCGAGGCGAACAGCAGGTCGTTGCGCGGGTAGCCGCTCTCCAGCACCTCGCCCTCGAACTTGAACGCCCGCCGCAGCACCGGCGTGGCCCAGCGGCTGGCGGACACCAGCATGCTCCACTGCGGTACCTCGGCCTCCAGGTGCTCCAGGTACTCGGAGTCGGTGAACCAGACCTTCTCGAAGTCGTGGCCGACCCGCTTGAGCGGGGTGCCGTGCCAGGTCTGCAGCACCACCTGGCCGGGCCGCCGGGTGAAGAACGGCGGCAGGTGGGTGCTGGTCACCACGTACTTGGCGGTGGCCAGCGCCTCGTACCACTCCGCGGACAGCCGGCGCAGCGGCTCGACGCTGCTCGGCGCCTCGGTCTGCAGGTCGTCGGTGGTCCACAGGTGACGCAGCGCGCCGCCGCGGCGCACCAGCTCCTCGTGCACGGCGCGCGGCGAACCGGCGTACCGGCTGCCCAGCGCCGCGTGGTAGACCACCGTGTCCGACAGCGGCCGCTGCTGCATCGACGGGAACGCCTCGCGCAGCTGGCGCTGGCGGAAACCGCTGCGCTCCTCCGGATCCAGTATGTCGTGGGACTCCAGCGACAGGGTGTCGTACAGCCGGCGCTCCAGCGCGATCCGCTTGCCGCGGGCCTCCACCTCCAGCGGCAGCGCACCGTGGCAGGAGGGCGCGAGCAGCGCGGTCGGCCACAGGCTGTCCGCGGGCGCGCCGACCGGCCGGAAGAACACCTGCCAGGTGCCCTTGCGCAGCGGCACCCGGCCGGCGAAGCTCGCCGTCGGCACGGCAGGCAGCGCGGCCTTGAACCGGCCGTCCGCGATCTCCACCGGGTAGCGGTGCTCCTCCTCGCGCCACAGGTGCCGGACCACCAGCTCGTACCGGTGCACCCCGGGCAGCGGGAAGCTGCCGCCGAGCAGGAAGCCCTCGCCGTCGTCGGCCGCGGTCACCTCCTCGACCACCGGCTGCAGCACCTGGTCGGCGAACTGCAGGTACCCGCTGGGGGAGGGCTTGGAGTACAGCGCCCGGGTGTGGTCGCCGATCGGCAGGTCCAGGTGCTCCGGGACGGTGCGCTCGTCGACCACCACCGGCAGCGTGCTGCCGTCGGCCAGCAGCAGCTCCACGTCCCAGCGGTCGCGCAGCCGCTCCTCGGACGCCGGGTCGAGGGCCGCCCAGGACTCGCGCACCTCGGTCAGCCCCGCGATGGCGAAGGAGGAGCTGAACGGCACCTGACGGCCGGTCGGCACGCCGAGCTCCAGCGGGAGGACCAGCGCGCGGTCCGACTCGACGTGCTTGAGCCGCAGCCGGGCCCCGGCCAGGTCCGCACCGGAACCGACCATGCCGGACAGCGCGACCGTGCCGCGCTCGCCGGTCACCTTGACGACCCGCGCGCGCACCCGCTCCACCCGCAGGTTGAGGTGGCCGTCCTTGAGCCACGGGACGATCCGCACGTCCTGCTCGACCCAGTGCACCGGCGGGTACTCGCCGGTGTCGCTCCAGCCGCCGGACACCCGGCCCTTGTACACGCCGCCCTTGCCGACGCCGGCCACCAGCACCCGCCAGGAGCCGTCCTTCCACTGCCCGCGGTGCTTCAGCCGCTCCGGGTCGATCGAGGCGGTGAACCCGGCCCAGTCGCAGCTGTACAGCGAGTGCGGGGAGCTGGCGGTCGCCTCCGGGCTGTACATCGCCTTGGTCGGCACCGCCACCACCCGGCGGCCGCTGCTCTCGCGCAGCACCAGGCCCTTGACCATGTCGTGCCGGTTGGTGGCGCCCAGGTGCTCGGGGAACGCGTGGCCGGTCAGGTGCAGCCGGCCCTCGCTCCACTCGGCCTCGTACAGCCGGCTGCGCATCACCAGCGCGTTGTCCAGCCGCAGCACGTCCGCCGGGACGCTCTTGCGGCCGCCGCGCAGGAACGGGTAGTCGGCGTACGGGCGCAGCAGCCCGCGGGCGGGCGCGGCGCCGTTGCTGTCCTTCTCGAACCGCAGCTGCTCGACCAGCTCGGCCATTCGGTTCTGCACCGTCAGGTGGTACTTCAGCCGCAGCGGCGCCCGCAGCTTGCGGACCTGCTCCGGGCCGATCGCGCGCAGCAGCCGCGCCACCGACTCCTGGTACGCGTCCCGGTACGCCTGGTCGCCCTCCAGCACGGACCAGAAGAACATCGGGATCTCCTCGACGAGGTTGTTCTCGTCGTAGGAGCGCAGGTAGCGGCGGAACTTCGGGTCCTGCTGCTCCTGCAGCCAGGACCGCACCAGCTCCATCGACTTGACCCGGTCGATGACGCCCTTGGGGTTGAACTTCATCTGCGTGATCGACATCTCGCCGACCTCGCGCTCCCGCCAGTGGTAGATCGGCTCGGAGAGCACGTCCACGCTCTTGGCGAGGTAGTGGTGCGGCACGCTGACCGGGGCGTCCTCGTACAGGATGCCCTCGGGGTAGAGGATGCCGGCGCCGTCGAAGAAGGACCGCCGGTACACCTTGTTCCACGCCGTGCGGTCGGTGACCAGGGTGGGGATGTCGGTGATGTGGGTGGTGAGCCGGGTCTCCTTGAAGGGCTTGCGGTGACCGCCCGACGGATAGAAGCCGATCGCCCGGAAACGCAGCACGTTGCCGGTGGCGAAGTCGGAGCCGGTCTGGTCCAGGGTGCCGATCATCAGCTCGTAGGCGCTCGGCGGCAGGGTGTCGTCACTGTCCACGAAGGCCAGGAACTCGGTGCCGTCGGCGATGTTCCGGTACCCGGTGTTGCGGGCGGCGCCGAGACCCTTGTTCACCTGCTTGACCAGCCGGAACCGGGAGTCCTTGGCCGCGTAGGCCTCGGCGATGGCGGCACTGGAGTCCTTGGAACCGTCGTCGACCATGACGCATTCGAAATCGCCGAAGGTCTGGGCGGCGATCGAGTCCAGGCACTCTTCCAGGTAGCGCTCGACGTTGTAGATCGGGACGACGACGGAGAGGCGGGGGGCCATCGGCTGCGCAGAGCCTTTCATCAGGTGGTGCGACCGCTCTGCCCGATTTCGGGTGAACCGGGCACTTACCGCCAGCGATCCTACCTTCCGCATCCCACGGGCGGTCCGCGCGCCCGGCCCGAAGACGCACCGCCGCGACCGGCACCGCCCCCGCACCGCACCGCCCGGACGTGCGCCGCCGGGCCCCGCCGGGCTAGGGTGCGGCTGGCCCGCCCCCGGCCCCGGCCGTCCCACCGCACCCCGGCGGGCCCGGCGCCGTCCTGGAATGAGTGATCCCATGCCCCGCTTCAGCGTGATCGTCCCGGTCTACCAGGTGGAGGACTACCTGGCCGAGTGCCTCGACTCGGTGCTGGCGCAGTCCTGCCCGGACTTCGAGCTGATCGCCGTCGACGACCGCTCCCCGGACGGCTGCGGCGAACTCCTGGACCGCGCGGCCGCCGAGGACGACCGGATCACCGTCCTGCACCTGCCCGAGAACGTCGGCCTCGGCCTGGCCCGCAACGCCGGCCTCGCCGTCGCCACCGGCGACTACGTCCTCTTCCTGGACAGCGACGACACCCTCACCCCCGGACTGCTCCAGCACGTCGACGAACGCCTGCGCGCCGGCGCCGACCCCGACATCCTGGTCTACGACTACGCCCGCACCTACTGGGACGGCCGGGTGGTGCGCAGCAGCTCCGCCGCCGTCTTCACCCGCCCGGGCCCCGACGTCTTCACCCTGGACGAGCGCCCCGACCTGCTCGACCTGCTGATGGTGGTCTGGAACAAGGCCTACCGCCGGGACTTCGTCGAGCAGCAGGGACTCACCTTCCCGGCCGGCTACTACGAGGACACCCCCTGGACCTTCCCGGCCCTGCTCGCCGCCGGGCGGATCACCCTGCTCGACGAGGTCGGCCTGCACTACCGCCAGCGCCGCGAGGGCGGCAACATCCTGGCCACCGCGAGCCGCAAGCACTTCGACATCTTCGGCCAGTACCGCCTGGTCTTCGCCTTCCTCGACGGCCGGCCCGACCTGGCCCACTGGCGGCCGGTGATCTACGCGCGGATGCTCGACCACCTCACCACCATCGTCACCAAGCCCGGCCGGATCCCGCCCGGCGACCGCCGCGAGTTCTTCCGCCGCGCCGCCGAGCACTGCGCCCCGCTGCGCCCGGCCGGCTACCGGCCGCCCGCGGGCGCCGCCGGCCTGCGCACCGAACTGCTCAGCCACGGCCGCTACCTCGCCTTCCAGGGCCTGCGCGGGCTCGCCAAGGCCCGCCGCGGCGTCGCCCGCCGGCCCCGGCCCGCGGCCGCGCCCGCCCACTGAGCGGGTGACACCCCGGGCCGGCCCCGGGGTGTCACCGCCGGCCACCCGGCGCGCCCGCGCTATACAGGGACGTCCGTGACAGTCCCGGCCGGGCGGGGAGCACACCCTTGGAATTCCTGACCAAGCTGCCGGTGATCGGCCCGGCCGTCGCCCGGCTGCTGCGGACCCGGGCCTGGCGCACCTTCGCCCACGTCACGGAGGTGAAGGGCAACCGGCTCGCCGGGGCGATCACCTACTTCGGCTTCCTCGCCCTGTTCCCGCTGCTCACGGTCGCCCTGGCGATCGCCGTCGCGGTCCTCAGCGACGCCCAGGTCCAGGACCTCCAGGACGACATCGCCAAGCAGGTGCCCGGCCTGGCGGACTCGCTCGGCCTGTCCAGCCTGGTGGCCAACGCGGCCACCGTCGGCGTGATCAGCGGCCTGGTGCTGCTGTACTCCGGGCTCGGCTGGGTCGACACCATGCGCGGCGCCATCCGGGACGTCTGGCGCCTCGCCGACGAGCCCGGCAACGCCCTGGTGCTGAAGGCCAAGGACTGCCTGGTCCTGGTCGGCCTCGGCGTGGTCTGCCTGTTCTCGCTGGGCGCCTCCGCGGGGGCCACCGCGCTGGCCCGCCGGATCGCCGACTGGCTGGGCCTCGGCGGTGGCTCCGGCCGCGCCGTCCTGACCGTGCTGGGGCTGCTCATCGCGGTCGCCGCGGACCTGCTGCTCTTCGCCTACCTGCTCGGCCCGTTCCCGCGGATCACCGGCCAGTCCCGCCGCGCCCTGCTGCAGGGCGCGCTGCTCGGCGCGGTCGGCTTCGAACTGCTCAAGCTGCTGCTCTCCTCCTACCTGGGCTCGGTGGCCGGCAAGAGCCTGTACGGCGCCTTCGGCGTCCCGGTCGCCCTGCTGCTGTGGATGAACTTCGTCTCCCGGCTGACCCTCTACTGCGCCGCCTGGACCGCCCTGGCGGACCCGGAGGCGGCCCGCGAGCGGGCCGGACAGCGGGCGCAGGAGGCGCTGGACGCGGCCCGCCAGGACGGCCCCGGCGCCCCGGCCGGCCCGGAGCCCCGGGAAAAAGCCTGATCACACCTCCTGCGCCGCCACGGCCCAGTGGTTATGATCCGGGTCACAGCCGAGCTGCTCCCCCCACCGTGACCCGGTCCGGGCGAGCACACCCCGAAGGACGCCTGGAGACAGTCGTGACCAGTGCTGACATCACCACCGCCCCCCCGGCCGCCACCCGCACCCTGGACGACGTCCCGGGCTGGTTCTTCAAGGCGGACCAGGAGGTGTTCGGCTGGCTGCTCACCCAGCAGGCCCAGCGCGGCCGCACCGGTGACCTGCTGGAGCTCGGTGCGTACCTCGGCCGCAGCGCGATCCTGCTCGGCAGCCACCTGCAGACCGGCGAGACCTTCACCGTCTGCGACCTCTTCGACTCGGACGCACCGGACGAGGACAACTCCGCCGAGATGTCCATGTCCTACCGCAAGACACTCACCCGGCAGGCCTTCGAGGACAACTACCTGTCCTTCCACGACCGCCTGCCCACCGTGGTCCAGGCCCCGACCTCGGTCCTCGCCGACGGCCGGATCCCCGACCAGAGCTGCCGCTTCATCCACATCGACGCCTCCCACCTGTACGAGCACGTGGCCGGCGACATCCAGGTCGCCCGGGCCGCGCTGGCCAAGGACGGCGTGGTCGCCCTCGACGACTACCGGGCCGAACACACCCCGGGCGTCGCGGCGGCGGTGTGGGAGGCGGTCTTCGCGCACGGCCTGCGGCCGGTCCTGCTCACCCCGGAGAAGTTCTACGGCACCTGGGGCGACGCCGAGCAGGTGCAGCGCGACCTGCTGGGCCGCGACTGGCGGGCCGAGGGCTACCGGATGGACGAGGAGACCATCGCCGGGGTCCGGGTCTACCGCCTCGCCTACGACACCGTGCCCGCCGCACCGGCGACGGCCCCGCGACCGGCCCCGCCCCGCCGCTCCGCCACCCGGCGGCTCGCCCTCGACGTGCTGCCGCCGTTCGCCACCCGGGCCGCCCGCAGCGCCCTGCGCGCCGCCCGGGCACGCAAGGGCCACTGACCGGCCGGGACACTACGGGAAGGCCCCCGCCGGGCGCTCCGCCCGGCGGGGGCCTCCTACGTGTCGCGTGGGGTCAGGGGGTCAGCGGGCGCTGATCGCGGTGGCGCCGGCCGGGACCATGATCCCGTCCAGGGGCTGGGCCGCGGCGGCGGCGAGGGCCGCGGCGCGCCGGCGGCGGATCGCCCGGGCGCGCAGGGCGAGCAGGGCACCGGCCGTCATGCACAGCACGCCCGCGAGGGTGCCGGCCAGGCCCGCACCGCCCTTGTCGGCCGAGCCCGCCGGGACGGTCTGCGGGGTCTGCACGGGCTGGGCGATCTGGACCGGGTCGCGCTGGGCCGGTGCCGGCGAGGCGGCGGGCCGGGCGGGCTCCGGGGTCGGCGCGGTGCCCGGGTCCACCAGCCTGCCGACCGGGGTCACCTTCCCCGCCGCGGCGAAACCCCAGTCGAGCAGCTCCGCCGTCTCGTCGTAGACCCGCGAGCCGTTGTTCGGCCGCATCACGGTGACCAGCAGGGTCCGCCCGTCACGCACCGCCGCGCCGGTGAAGGTCGCGCCCGCATTGGTGGTGTAGCCGTTCTTGACCCCGATCAGGCCGGGGTAGCGCCCGAGCAGCCGGTCGGTGTTGGCGATGCCGAAGCTGCCGCGCTGGCCGCTGGCCTTGTCGAAGGCGCCCGGGAACTGGGCCTCCTTGGTCGAGCAGTACGCCCGGAAGTCCGGATTGCGCAGCCCCTCCCGGGCGAACAGCGTGAGGTCGTACGCGGAGGAGACCTGGCCGTCCTCGTCGTAGCCCTCGGGGGTGACCACGTGGGTGTCCAGCGCCCCCAGCCGCTGGGCCAGCGACTGCATCTGGGAGACGGTCTGCTGCACACCGCCGTTCATCGTGGCCAGCACCCGCACGGCGTCCGCGCCGGAGCTGAGGAACACCCCCCGCCACAGGTCGTCGACCCGGTAGTCCAGGTCCTCCTTGATGCCCACCAGGCTGCTGCCCGCCCCCATCCCCATCAGCTCCTCCGGGTCGACCTTGTGCATCGCCATCCGGTCCAGCCTGGGGAGTACCACATCGGCGAAGAGCATCTTCAGCGTGCTGGCGGGCGGCAGCTGCTGGTGCGCGTTGTACGAGGCCAGCACCTCTCCGGTGCCGCCGTCGGCGATCAGCCAGGACTGGCCGGTCAGGTCGCCGGGGAGCGCGGGTGCGCCCTCCTTCGGCATGACCTGCACGCCGGACCGGCCGAGCAGCTCACCGCCGACCGGAGGACGTTCAGGTGGCGGCCCGTCCTGCGGGGCGGCCACGGCGACGGGAGCGAGGCACAGCAGGCCGAGGGCCAGGGCCGTGCCGCTGTACGCGATGTGACGGACGCTCTGCATTGCGTGACCGTACCCGGCGGGGGCGCCGGTGGCCCGCCGCGCCGCCGCGGTCCTTCGAACGGGTGCCGGCGGCTGATCCGTCCGGCCGACTGCTCATACTGGCAGTCGGACCGCGACCACCCCGCCAGCAAGGACCGCCATGAAGCTCAGCCGCCCCGTCTCCTGGTTCCTCGCCGCCTTCGGCGTCTGGTCCCTGATCATCTGGAGCACCTTCGTAAAGAACCTCTGGAAGGACTCCGGCGGCCAGGCCTTCACCAACGGGGACCACTCCCAGCCGACCGCGTTCTTCTGGGTGCACCTGCTGCTCGCGGTCACCTCGCTCGTGCTGGGCGTCGGGATCGGCGTCATCGGGGTGCGCGGGGTGCGGGCGCTGAAGCGGGCCTGAACCCCGGCCCGGGAACGCCGAAGGCGGCGCCCACCGTCTCCACGGTGGGCGCCGCCTTTCGCGGTCCGGGGGACTCCCGGATCAGAAGCGGCGGGTCACCAGGGCCCGCTTCACTTCCTGGATCGCCTTGGTGACCTCGATGCCACGCGGGCAGGCCTCCGAGCAGTTGAAGGTGGTCCGGCAGCGCCAGACGCCCTCACGGTCGTTCAGGATCTCCAGGCGCTGCTCCGCGGCGTCGTCGCGCGAGTCGAAGATGAAGCGGTGCGCGTTGACGATCGCGGCCGGGCCGAAGTACTGGCCGTCGTTCCAGAAGACCGGGCAGGACGACGTGCACGCCGCGCACAGGATGCACTTGGTGGTGTCGTCGAAGCGCTCGCGCTCCTCGGCGGACTGCAGGCGCTCGCGGGTCGGCTGGTTCCCCTCGGTGATGAGGAACGGCATGACGTCCTTGTACGCCTGGAAGAACGGGTCCATGTCGACGATCAGGTCCTTGAGGACCGCGAGGCCCTTGATGGCCTCGACCGTGATCGGCTTCTCCGGGTTGACGTCCTTGATCAGGGTCTTGCACGCCAGCCGGTTGCGGCCGTTGATCCGCATGGCGTCCGAGCCGCAGATGCCGTGCGCGCAGGAACGGCGGTAGGTGAGGGTGCCGTCCTGCTCCCACTTGACCTTGTTCAGCGCGTCCAGGACGCGCTCCTTCGGGTCCATCTCCAGCTGGTAGTCGACCCACACCGGGTCCGCGTGCTCCTCCGGGTTGAACCGGCGGATCCGCAGGGTCACGGTGATCAGCTCGGTGCCGCCCGCCTCGGCCGCGTCCAGAGCGGCCGAGTGCTTCTCCACAGTCGGAGTGCTCATCAGTACTTACGCTCCATCGGCTGGTAGCGGGTCGTGACGACCGGCTTGTAGTCGAGGCGGATCGAGGTGGTGCCGTCCGCGGCAACCTCCTGGTACGCCATGGTGTGCTGCATGAACTTCACGTCGTCACGGGTCGGGAAGTCCTCGCGGTAGTGACCGCCGCGGGACTCCTCGCGGGCGAGCGCGGAGACGGCCAGCACCTCGGCCAGGTCGAGCAGGTTGCCGAGCTCCACGGCCTCCAGGAGGTCCGTGTTGTAGCGCATGCCCTTGTCCTGGATCGCGACGTTCTTGTAGCGCTCCTTGAGCGCCGCGATGTCGGTGACGGCCTGCTTGAGGGTGTCGCCGGTCCGGTACACCGAGGCGTTGGCGTCCATCGACTCCTGCAGCTCCTTGCGGATCTGCGCGACGGACTCGGTGCCGGTCGACTCGCGGAGGCCGTCGATCATGGCCTCGACCTTCTCGGCCGGGTTCGCGGGCAGCTCGACGTAGCCGGACTTGTCGGCGTACTCGGCGGCGGCGATGCCCGCGCGCCGGCCGAACACGTTGATGTCCAGCAGCGAGTTGGTGCCCAGGCGGTTGGCGCCGTGCACGGAGACGCAGGCGACCTCGCCGGCCGCGTACAGGCCCGGGATGATGTCCGTGTTGTTGGCCAGCACCTCACCCTCGACGTTGGTCGGGATGCCGCCCATCGCGTAGTGCGCGGTGGGCTGGATCGGGATCGGGTCCGTGTAGGGCTCGATGCCGAGGTAGGTGCGGGCGAACTCGGTGATGTCCGGGAGCTTGGCGTCCAGCTGCTCCGGCGGGAGGTGCGTCAGGTCCAGGTAGACGTGGTCGCCGTCGGGGCCGCAGCCGCGGCCGGCCCGGATCTCCGAGTAGATCGCGCGGGAGCACACGTCACGGGACGCCAGGTCCTTCATGACGGGGGCGTAGCGCTCCATGAAGCGCTCGCCGTCCTTGTTGCGCAGGATGCCGCCCTCGCCGCGGGCGCCCTCGGTGAGCAGGATGCCCATCCGCCAGATGCCCGTCGGGTGGAACTGGAAGAACTCCATGTCCTCCAGCGGCAGGCCGCGGCGCAGCGCCACCGCCTGGCCGTCACCGGTGAGGGTGTGGGCGTTGGAGGTGACCTTGAACATCTTGCCGGTGCCGCCGGAGGCGAAGACGACCGCCTTGGCCTGGAAGACGTGGATCTCGCCGGTGGCCAGCTCGTAGGCGACGACGCCCGCGGTCTTGCCCTCGTTGATCAGCAGGTCGAGGACGTAGAACTCGTTGAAGAACTCGACGCCGTGCTTGACGCAGTTCTGGAACAGCGTCTGGAGGATCATGTGACCGGTGCGGTCGGCCGCGTAGCAGGAGCGGCGGACGGGCGCCTCACCGTGGTTGCGGGAGTGCCCGCCGAAGCGGCGCTGGTCGATCCGGCCCTGCTCGGTCCGGGAGAAGGGCAGGCCCATCTTCTCCAGGTCGAGGACGGCGTCGATGGCCTCCTTGCACATGATCTCGGCGGCGTCCTGGTCGACCAGGTAGTCACCACCCTTGACCGTGTCGAAGGTGTGCCACTCCCAGTTGTCCTCCTCGACGTTGGCGAGGGCGGCGCACATGCCGCCCTGGGCCGCGCCGGTGTGGGACCGGGTGGGGTAGAGCTTGGTCAGCACGGCGGTACGGCTGCGCTGGGTCGACTCGATGGCCGCGC
Source organism: Kitasatospora sp. NPDC048540 (assembly GCF_040651175.1). Classification (NCBI taxonomy): domain Bacteria; kingdom Bacillati; phylum Actinomycetota; class Actinomycetes; order Kitasatosporales; family Streptomycetaceae; genus Kitasatospora; species Kitasatospora sp. NPDC048540. Next base: position 81,186 of record NZ_JBEZIR010000005.1, on the reverse strand, counting down.
GCATGCCGGCGCCGCCCGCGCCGACGATGACGGTGTCGTACTGGTGAATCTGCATGGGGGTAGGTCGCCTCGTCCGGTTTCGTTACCGACTAGATGTTCGGGTCGAAGGTGAAGATCACCAGGGTGCCGAGGAGGACCGTGAAGACGGTCGTGACACCCAGGAGGCCCTTCAGCCACAGACGAGTGGCGTCCTTCTCCGCGTAGTCGTTGATGACCGTGCGCATGCCGTTGGAGCCGTGCAGCATCGCCAGCCACAGCATCAGCAGGTCCCAGAACTGCCAGAACGGCGAGGCCCACTTGCCGGCCACGAAGGCGAAGCTGATCTTCGAGACGCCGCCGTCGAGGACGATGTTGATCAGCAGGTGGCCGAGCACCAGCACCACCAGGACGACACCCGACAGGCGCATGAACAGCCAGGCGAGCATCTCGAAGTTGGTGCGGGTGCGGCGCGGGGTCCGCTTGGAGCGGGCCCGGGCCGGCTCGACCACCAGGGCGTCGGCGGGGTTGCCGGTGCCCAGGCCCTGGCCGGTGTGCGCCTGGAGGGAGGGGACCACCAGGTCGGCGGGAGTGTCGGTCGACATCGCGGATCAGCCCCCGAACCAGGTACGAAGCGTGTGCTGCAGGATCGGGTAGAACGCGCCGGCCATCAGGACGACCCAGACGCCGACGACGCTCCAGAGCATCTGGCGCTGGTACTTCGGGCCCTTGGACCAGAAGTCGACGGCGACGACCCGCAGGCCGTTCAGCGCGTGGAACAGGATGGCGGCGGTGAGGCCGTACTCCATCAGGTTCACGAGCGGCGTCTTGTACGTCGAGATGACGGAGTCGTACGCCTGGGGGGACACGCGCACCAGTGCGGTGTCGAGGACATGTGCGAACAGGAAGAAGAAGATGAGGACGCCGGTGACTCGGTGAGCCACCCAGCTCCACATGCCTTCCCGGCCGCGGTACAGCGTTCCAGCCGGCACGGAAAACCCTCCGGAAGCGGATTGGGGGCTCGGCCGGCTTCGGTGTCGGTCAGCCCGGCCGGGTACGGTCCACCGGCCGCCAGCATCCTATCGACGCCGTCCGGACAACCGCCCCCGGGGGCCTCAGGTGTGATCAAACAGGCACTCCCGGGCTAACGGCGCCGGGAATTGTCACTCTGAGTGGCCGATCGACCGCGCTAAGGTGCCCGGGTCCGCGCCGCACCCGCCTCCCGTCAGGACCACTCGTGCCCGACCGCACCGCCCGCCCGCTGCTGGGCGCCCTGCTGCTGCTCGCCACCGCCGGATGCACCACCGTCGCCCCCTCCGCCGACCGGGCGCCGGCCGGACGGGAGCTGGACGCGGCCGGGCTGCGGGCCGCCGCGCTGGCGGGGGCCGACCTCGGGCCCGGGTACACCGTGACCGTGATGGATCCCGGCCACGACACCGCCGCCGAGGGCCGGGAGAGCGCCGACGTCCCGGCCTGCCAGCCGGTGCTGGACGCCCTGGCCCCGGGCAAGGCGGCGTCCGGGCCCGCCGCGGAGACCGACCTGAGCGTGGTGCGGGACGGCCACCGGGACGCCGCGCTCTACACCGGGCTGCTGGCGTTCCCGGCGGGCCGGGCCGAGCGGCTGCAGACCGAGCTGGACCGGCTGCTGGCGCACTGCACGGCCTTCACCTCCGGGCTGGCCGCCGGGCCGGCCGGTGACCCGGCGCAGCCGGGAGGGCGGACCCGGCACCGGCTGGCCCGGGTCGACACGCCCACGCCGGAGGGAGCGGACGCCGCCACCGCGTTCACCCTGACGGATGAATCGGGGACGGTGGTGCTGGCCCAGCGGGCGCTGCTGGCCCGGGTCGGGACGGCGCTGGCGGTCTTCTCCACGGTCGGCGCGGGCCGCGAGCCGGCCGCCGAGCCCGACCCCGCGGTGGTCCGCGCCCAGCTGGCCAAGCTCCGCTCGGCCCAGCGGGGCTGAGCGGAGCGTCGAGCCCGGCGGGACCAGGGCCTGTCCGGCGGATCTTGTCGGATCGGCGTGCGGCGTCGGGCGCCCGTCCGGGCGTGCGCCCGAGTCGGCCTCGTACTGGACGTACTTGGGCGATTCGGGCGGGCGTCCAGGCGGGATGATCCGTCGTCGCGCGCCCGGCAAGGTCCGCCGGACAGGCCCTAGCGGGACGCCGGTGCGGAGTGGGTGGCGACCAGGTGTTCGAGGCGGGTGAGGGCGATCCGGCGCAGCTCGTCCGCTGCGGTCAGCCGCTCCTCGTCGGGCTCGTTGGCCAGCCGGGTGCGGATCGAGGTGAGCACGGTGTCGAGCATCTCCTCGGGCACCACGCCCTCCAGGCAGACCACGAAGACGTGGCCGAACCGGGCCTCGTACGCGGCGTGGGCGGCCCGCAGCGCGGTGTGCGCGGCCTGGCTGCCGGGGGCGCGCATGCCGAGCAGCGGCTGCGGCATCCAGCTCTCGTCGGCCAGCGCCTCGGCCAGGTCGGCCGGGCGCAGGTCGTAGGAGGCCTCGCTGGCGGCGGCGAGCAGGGACTCTATGTCGGGGTACGGGCGGTGGGCGGTGAGCCGGAGCGCCCAGCGGTGGCTGCCGCAGCAGGCCAGCAGGGCCTCCTCCGCAGCACCGGCGTCGGCCTCGTTGAAGCGGTGAAGCCCGAGCAGGGACGGTGCCGTCCGCGCGTCGAGACGCTGCGGCGGGATGTCGCTGGCCAGCGGGTCCTCCTCGTGAGGGCGGGAAGGGCGGTGCCGGGCCGTGGGCGAGCGCGGGCAGGCCGGGGCACCGGTGAACCGTGATGGCAGAGACGAAAGTAGGGCTGGCTGAGGGCAGGGAGTACCTGGGCGAAAGGGGTCGGGCCGACCGGTGGCGCGCCGGGCCGAGCAGCGGCACCACGGTAGTTGAGGCCTCATCAGTTGGGCAGAGGGCGCGCAGAATTCACTCGAACGAGCTATCAAGTTGTGACGTTGACACCTATGTGTCAGCGGACCGGGACGACCCGGGCACCGCGGTGCCCGGGCCGTCCCGGTGTCGCCTCACAGTTCGCGGTGCACCTTGTGGTTGGCCGCCTGGGCGCGCGGGCGGACCACCAGCAGGTCGATGTTGACGTGCGCGGGCCTGGTCACGGCCCAGGAGACGGTGTCGGCGACGTCCGCGGAGGAGAGCGGCTCGGCCACGCCCGCGTACACCGCGGCCGCCTTGGTCTCGTCGCCGCGGAACCGGGTCACCGCGAAGCCCTCGGACCTCACCATGCCGGGGGCGATCTCGATCACCCGGATCGGCTCGCCGACCAGTTCCAGCCGCAGCGTCGCGGCGATGGTGTGCGCGGCGTGCTTGGCCGCCACGTACCCGCCGCCGCCCTCGTACGCGGCCAGGGCGGCGGTGGAGCTGAGCACCAGCACGGTGCCGTCGCCGGTGGCGCGCAGCGCGGGCAGCAGCGCCTGGGTGACGTTGAGCACGCCGATCACGTTGACCTCGTACATCGCCCGCCAGTCGGCCGGGTCGCCGTCCTCGACGCTCTCCGCGCCGATCGCCCCGCCGGCGTTGTTCACCAGCACGTGCACCGGGCCGACCTCGGCGGCGAAGGCGTCCACCGCGGCCCGGTCGGTGACGTCCAGCGGGTACGCCCGGGCGGTGCCGCCGGCCGCCGCGATCTCCTTGGCCAGTGCCTCGATCCGGTCGGTGCGCCGCGCGGTGACCACCACCTCGAAGCCGTCCTGGGCCAGCCGGCGGGCGGTCGCCGCGCCGATCCCGCTGCTGGCACCGGTGACCACGGCCACCTTGTGCTCGGTCATTGCCACTCCTTGAGATGTCCGGGGTGCCCTGTGCCCCGCATCATCTCAAGGGCGCCCGCCCGGACGCCGGACGGCCCCGGCGCGCGGGTGCGCACCGGGGCCGTCCGAAGGGGCCGGTCAGTGGCGGGGCAGCTTGAAGGACTTGAAGAAGTCCTTGCCGGGGGTGCCGACGCCGGTTGCGGTGTCGTAGCCGCAGGTGGCCTTCAGGCCGTAGTCGGAGGCCAGCTTGTACAGGCGCACCCGCAGCGAGCCGCTGACCACGCCGAGGTCGACCACGTTGCCGAACTTGGTGTGCACGGCGGAGTCGTTCACGTCGCGGAAGGCGTCGCTGTGGGCCCGGTCGTAGATGGCCGGGTTGGCGAAGCCGATCGCCCGGCCGCCGCGCACCTCGATGGCGTCGGCGATCATCGCCGCGTACTCCGGGGAGGAGACCGAGGTGCCGCCGTAGCCGCCCTCGCTGTAGGTGCCGCCGGCGGTGAAGCCGACCAGGGTGGCGGCGACCAGGTCACCGCTCATCGCGACGTCCGGGGTGGCCCGCAGCGGGGTCGCGGACTTGGTGCCGTCGGCCGCGGTCTTCGCGATCGAGTCCGGCACCACGCCGTGCTGGTACCAGGGCTGCGGGAAGTCCTTGGAGACGCCGCCGCCACCGCCGAAGTAGAAGAAGCCGGGGTACGGGTCCCAGGACTTCTGGTCGGCGGAGAGCACCGAGCGCTGGTCGCCCATCGAGACCTCGTGGCCGTAGCGGCCGGCCTTGTTGTCCAGCTCCAGCGCGGTGCCGCCGACCGAGGTGACCCACGGCGAGGCGGACGGCCAGTCGGCCTGCGCCTGGTTGCTGTCGGCCTGGCAGTTCACGCCGGTGGCCGCGGCGCCGGGGGAGCTGTCCCCGCAGTCGCCGCTGGAGAAGGTGAAGCCGATGCCCTGGACGGCACCGAGCTGGAACACCTGGTTGTCGGCGGCGACCACGGCGGGGTCGATGTCCCCGCTCTTGCCGTGCATGATCTCGCCCCAGGAGTTGGAGACCACGTCGGCCAGGTGCTCGTCGACGACCTTGGCCATCGCGGCGTTGAGGTCGTCGTCGTAGCAGGAGTTGGCACCCACGTAGGTGACCTGGGCGCCGGGCGCGAGGCCGTGCGCCATCTCGACGTCGAGCGCCTCCTCGCCGGCCCAGCCGTCCGGGCCGCCGCAGTCGTCCTGGTGCACCCACTTGTCCGGGGTGACGACCTCGCGGTACTGGCCGGCCGCGAACGGCTGGTCGCCGTGCACGGTCGAGAAGTGGTTCGCGTCCTGCTCCATGGTCGGCAGGCCGTAGGCGTCGATGATGGCGATCCGGGCGCCCTTGCCGGTGACCTTGGCGTCGGTCACGCCGTAGGCCTTGCGCAGCTGGCTCGGGGTGTACGAGCAGGGCGCGAAGGGCTCGTTCTTCTCGTAGCCGTCGGGCGCGCCCTTGGCGGTCTTCGAGCCGTAGCCGTCCTCGGAGCAGGTCGGCTCGGTCGGCAGGGTGGCGGCCGGCTTCTTGTCCGCGGTGACCCCGCGGGCGGCGAAGGCGGTGGCGGCCTGCGCGTCGGCCTTGGCCTCCGCGTCGCGGACGGATATCGCGTGCGAGACGTTGGTCTGCGTGCTCGTGCTGATCCCGCCCACCGCGAGCACCGAACCGGACACCTGGGCCGGCAGGGTGACGTCGGCGGCCGGCGCCCGGCGGCTGGAGCCGTCCGGCGTCCGGTAGGTGTGGAAGGCGGTGCCGAGCGCCTTGGCCAGCGCGCCCGTGCTGCCGGAGACCTGGAGGTAGTGCGGGGTGCTCTCGCCCACGGTCAGCCCGGCCGAGGTGAGCCAGGAGGTGACCGCCGCGACCTGCTCGGGGGTGGCCCCGAACCGGGCCTTGGTCTGCTCGGTGGTCAGGTACTGCCCGTAGGCGGGGGAGGACGGGTCCGAGAGCTGCCGGGCCAGGTCGGCGAGGCCCTTGGCGTCCCGGCCGGCGAGGTAGATGCGGGCGGTCGCGGGGGCGGAGTCGGCGACCGCACCCTGGTCGGCCTGCGCGGTGGCCCAGGCCGGGTGCGTCCCGGCGAGCTGCCGGGCGGCGGGCGCCGCGCCGCCGTCGGCCGGGGTGGCGGCGGTGGCCGGGGCGGCCACCGCGAGGGTTCCCAGGATCAGCGCGGCGGCGGGTGCCGCGGCGTAGGCCCGGGAGAGCCGGTTGCGTGCTGCTGGCACGTCGGGTCCCCACTTCTCGGATCGATGGACCGTCAGGTGACCCTTGTGAGGGCATGACGGACCGGGCCGACGACGGATGATCCGTCGCCGGCGCGGAAGTTGACTGTGCGCTAGCTGTTTATTCGGACTGTTGTGCGCAGCTCAAGAGCGCATCCGAAAGCTTTGCCCGGACATGACCGCGGGGAGGGGAAGCCGTTGCCGAGCGGGGCGCCGCACCAGTCGCCCCGGTCACACCCGTCACCGTGTCCGTCCGTCCGGGCGGTCGTTGCACAGGGCGGGGATCTGTCGGGGAAGGCGGCTGAAACGAGATGTCATACCCAGTAGCGCGTTCGGTATGCACCCATCCGGGGACGACTTCCGGGGAAGTCGGGCCAAAAACCCTCCACCGGCCTAGTCTTGTTGAGGTGAACGATCCTCAGCCCGCCCGCCGGGCCGCCCTCGCCACCGCCGACGACCGCGCCCCGGCCGGTCCGGGTCCGGACCTCCGCGCACGGGTACGGGTCTACGAGGCCGAGCTGATCGCCTTCCGGCGGGATCTGCACCGCCACCCGGAGCTCGGGCGCCAGGAGTTCCGTACCACCAGGCTGCTGCGGGAGCGGCTGGTCAGAGCGGGTCTGGAGCCCCGGGTGCTGCCCGGTGGCACCGGCATGATCGTGGACATCGTCCCGGACGGCACTCCGTCGGGCACCCCCTTCCTCGCCTTCCGCGCCGACATCGACGCGCTGCCGATCGAGGACGCCAAGACCGAGGCGCCCTACCGTTCCACCCTGCCCGGGCGGGCCCACGCCTGCGGCCACGACGTGCACACCGCGGTGGTGCTGGGCACCGCGCTGGTGCTGGCGGGCGCGGCCAGGACCGGCGAGCTGGAGCAGCCGGTCCGGCTGCTCTTCCAGCCCGCCGAGGAGGTCATGCCGGGCGGCGCGCTGGACGTGATCAAGGCGGACGGGATGGCCGGGGTCGGCCGGATCTTCGCGGTGCACTGCGACCCGAAGGTGCAGGTCGGCCGGATCGGGCTGCGGGTCGGCGCGATCACCTCGGCCTGCGACCGGCTGCTGCTGGGGCTGAGCGGCCCCGGCGGCCACACCGCCCGGCCGCACCTGACCACCGACCTGGTCACCGCGGTGGCCCGGATGGCCGCGGAGCTGCCGGCCGCGCTGGCCCGCCGGATGGACCCGCGCTGGGGGGTGAGCCTGGTCTTCGGCCGGATCGCGGCCGGCTCCGCGCCGAACGTGATCCCGCAGCAGGCCGAGCTGGAGGGCACCGTGCGCTGCCTGGAGCTGGCGGGCTGGCGGGAGGCGCCCGAGGTGCTGCACGAGCTGATCGGCCGGATCGCCGAGACGCACCGGGCCAAGTGGGAGCTGGACTACCACCGGGGCGTCCCGCCGGTGGTCAACGAGCAGGAGTCGATTGCCCAGCTGGACGCCGCGATGACGGCCCGGTTCGCCGGCCGCGGCCCGGTGGTGGAGGACACCGAGCAGAGCCTCGGCGGCGAGGACTTCTCCTGGTACCTGGAGCACGCACCGGGGGCGCTGGCCAGGCTCGGGGTGCGCGGTCCGCACGAGAAGGGCGTCCGGGACCTGCACCAGGGCGACTTCGACGTGGACGAGCGGGCGATCGGGGTCGGCGTGGAGCTGTTCGCCGCGCTGGCGCTGGGGCACGGCCGGGTCTGAGACGGCCGGCGGGTGCACCCGCCGGCCGGTCACCCGCTGTAGGTGCCCGGACCGGCGGTGTTCGAGTGGCCGAGGCCCGTGGTGAGGGCCTCGGCCCTTGGGCGGCGCGGCTTGTGACGGCCGGGGCCGGTTGGGCATAGGGTGGTTGTCCGGTATCACTCGGTAGTGACATTCGGTTGAACAACTGTGGCGCTATGTCCGGATTCATCCTGAAGTCGGACCACATTTTGATAACAACCCGAATGCCCTGGCAGGCCGTAACCCAACCGTGTTCTACGCGCGTTACGGTGGCGCTCGACCACGCCAAACGGGTGTGTGAGAAGGAGATAATCCCTTGCGCCGTTCACTCAAGCTCGCCGCGGTGATGCTCTCGGGTTCCCTGGGCATCGCTTCGCTCGCCGCCTGCGGCGCAAAGAGCACCGACAGCACTTCCGCTTCCGCCGGCGCCTCCGGCTCGTCCGGCATCAAGGTCGGTATGGCCTACGACATCGGCGGCCGTGGCGACCAGTCGTTCAACGACTCCGCCGCCCGTGGTCTCGACAAGGCCAAGGCCGAGCTCGGTGTCCAGGTCAACGAGGCCGAGGCCAAGACCGGTGAGGCCGAGTCCGACAAGGAGGCTCGCCTCAAGAGCCTGGTGACCGCGGGCTACAACCCGGTCATCGCGGTCGGCTTCGTCTACCAGGACGCGGTCAACAAGGTCGCCAAGGACAACCCGAACGTCAAGTTCGCGATCATCGACTCCGCCTCGGCCGACCAGCCGGCGAACGTCACCTCGCTGACCTTCTCGGAGCAGGAGGGCTCGTACCTCGCCGGCGTCGCCGCCGCGTCGAAGAGCAAGTCCCACCAGATCGGCTTCATCGGTGGTGTCCAGTCCGAGCTGATCAAGAAGTTCGAGGCCGGTTACACCGCGGGTGCCAAGTCCGTCGACCCGAACATCGTCGTCGACGTCACCTACCTCACCACCCCGCCGGACTTCAGCGGCTTCAACGACCCGGGCAAGGGCAAGGAAGCCGCCCAGGGCCAGCTGGACAAGGGCGCGGACGTCATCTACGCCGCGGCCGGTTCCTCCGGCGCCGGTGCGATCGAGGCCGTCTCCACCGCCGGCAAGTGGGCCATCGGTGTCGACTCCGACCAGGCCGCCCAGCCCGCGCTGGCGAAGTACAAGGACCACATCCTCACCTCGATGGTGAAGAACGTGGACACCGCCGTGTACACCTACATCAAGTCGGTCAAGGACGGCAGCCCGCTCACCGGTGTCAAGAACTTCGACCTGAGCGCCCAGGGTGTCTCGCTGGCCACCACCGGCGGTCACATCGACGACATCCAGAGCAAGCTCGCGGACGCCCAGAAGGCGATCACCTCCGGCGCCACCAAGGTGCCGACCGCCCCGCAGAGCTGATCCCGGTCCCGTCTCCCGCCGCCGCCTGCCCGGCGGCGGGCTGACGCCCGACTCGCAGCAGGGGAGGGGCCCGGCAGGTACGCGAAACCGCGTACCGACCGGGCCCCCTCCCGTCCCCGCCCCTGATCTCTCCAGATCTCTCCTGCGCAACGACGCGCCCGACGACCACCCAGGAGATCGCCATCACCGCTTCCGACCCCACCCCCAGCACGGGCGGCAGCCCCAGCGCGGGGACGGCGACACCGGCCGTCGAACTGCGCGGCATCACCAAGCGCTTCCCCGGTGTGGTGGCCAACCACGACATCGACATCACCGTCCGGCGCGGCACCGTGCACGCGCTGATGGGTGAGAACGGCGCCGGCAAGTCCACCCTGATGAAGATCCTCTACGGCATGCAGAAGCCGGACGAGGGCACGATCAAGATCAACGGCGAGCTGGTCGAGTTCAGCACTCCCGGCGACGCCATCGACCGCGGGATCGGCATGGTGCACCAGCACTTCATGCTGGCCGACAACCTGACGGTCTGGGAGAACGTGGTCCTGGGCGGCGAGAAGCTGCACGGGATAGGAGCCAAGGCCAAGGCGAAGATCAAGGAGATCTCCGACCAGTACGGCCTGGGCGTGCGCCCGGACGTCCTGGTCGAGGACCTCGGCGTGGCCGACCGCCAGCGCGTCGAGATCCTCAAGGTTCTCTACCGCGGCGCCCGCATCCTGATCCTCGACGAGCCGACCGCCGTCCTGGTGCCCCAGGAGGTCGACGCGCTCTTCGGCAACCTGCGCGAGCTCAAGGCCGAGGGCGTCACCGTCATCTTCATCTCGCACAAGCTGCACGAGGTGCTCGCGGTCGCCGACGCGATCAGCGTCATCCGCCGCGGCACCACGGTCGGCGACGCCGACCCGAAGACCGTCACCGCCCGCCAGCTCGCCGAGCTGATGGTCGGCGCCGAGCTGCCCTCCCCGGAGAGCCGCGAGTCCACCGTCACCGACGTCGAGATGCTCCGCGTCGACGGCCTGCGGATCGCCAAGGCCGACGCCGAGGGCGTCGAGCGCGTGGTCCTGGACGACGTCTCGCTGCGCATCCGCAAGGGCGAGGTGCTCGGCATCGCCGGTGTCGAGGGCAACGGCCAGGCCGAGCTGGTCGAGGCCATCATGGGCATGCTGGCGCTGGACGCGGGCACCGTGACCCTGGACGGCCAGGACCTCACCCGCACCCTCACCCGGGCCCGCCGCGAGGCCGGCATCGGCTACATCCCCGAGGACCGCCACAAGCACGGTCTGCTGCTGGAGGCCCCGCTCTGGGAGAACCGGATGCTCGGCCACGTGACCGAGACCCCTAACTCCAAGGGCTTCCTGCTGGACCCGGCCGGGGCCCGCAAGGACACCCTGCGGATCGTCGAGGAGTACGACGTCCGCACCCCCGGCATCGAGGTCACCGCGGCCTCGCTCTCCGGCGGCAACCAGCAGAAGCTGATCATCGGCCGCGAGATGAGCCACGAGCCCAAGCTGCTGATCGCGGCCCACCCCACCCGTGGTGTGGACGTCGGCGCGCAGGCCCAGATCTGGGAGCAGATCCGGGTCGCCCAGCGCGCGGGCCTGGCGGTGCTGCTGATCTCCGCCGACCTGGACGAGCTGATCGGCCTGTCCGACCACATCCGGGTGATCTACCGCGGCCGCCTGGTCGCCGACGCCGACCCGGCCACCGTCACCGCCGAGGACCTGGGCACCGCGATGACCGGTGCGGCCAAGGGCCACATCGAGTCGGACGCCGAGGCGCTGGCCGAGGCGCAGGCCCTGGCCGCCGAAGGCACCGAGGCCGCCGAAGGCACCGCGGTCGAGTCCGCCACGGACACCCCGGCCGAGCCCACCGAGACCGCCGACGACCCGCAGGCGGGGGAGTAACCCACATGACCAGTCCCACCCCCGCCAAGCGCCCGCTTGGCCAGCGGTTCGACCTGGAGCGCATCGTGCTCGGGCTGGCCGCGCCGGTGCTCGCAGTCCTGCTGTCACTGGTGATCTGCTCGCTGCTGCTGCTGAGCTCGGGCCGCGACCCGTTCAAGGCGTTCGACGTGATGTTCACGTACGGCACCGCCTCGGACGGCCAGGTCCAGATCATCAACAAGGGCGTCACGTACTACCTGGCCGCCGTGGCCGCCGCCTTCGGCTTCCGGATGAACCTGTTCAACATCGGCGTCGAGGGCCAGTACCGGATCGCCGCGCTGTTCACGGCGTACATCGGCAGCCAGATCGACCTGCCCGCGTTCATCCAGATCCCGCTGCTGCTGGTCACCGCCATGCTGGCCGGTGGCATCTGGGCCTCGATCGCCGGTGTGCTGAAGGTCTACCGCGGTGTCAGCGAGGTCATCTCGACCATCATGCTGAACGCGATCTCGCTGGCCGTGGTCGGCCTGCTGCTGGTGCCCGGCATCTTCGCGCCGAAGACCGGCAGCTCCAGCAACTCCATCCAGACCGCGCCGATCTCCCAGTCCAGCCACTTCTTCTCGATCGAGACGGCCGGCGGCACGCTCTGGGGCTTCTTCATCATCGCGATCCTGGTCGGCGTGGGCTTCCAGCTCACCCTGAACCGCACCCGCTTCGGCTTCGACCTGCGCGCCACCGGCCGCTCCGAGAGCGCCGCCCAGGCCTCCGGCGTCAACGTCAAGCGGATGGTCCTGACCAGCATGGCCGTCTCCGGCGCGCTGGCCGGTCTGATCGGCATGCCGACCCTGCTGCAGAGCTCGTACACCTACGGCACCAGCTTCCAGCAGGGCCTGGGCTTCACCGGCATCGCGATCGCGCTGCTCGGCCGCAACAGCCCGATCGGCATCGTCTTCTCGGCACTGCTCTTCGCCTTCATGGACGTCACCGCGGTGCAGCTGCCGCTGCAGGGTGACTTCCCGCAGGAGATCGTCGCCGTCATGCAGGGCACCATCGTCATCTGTGTCGTCGTCGCCTACGAGCTGGTGCGTCGTTACGGCCTCAAGCGCCAGCAGCAGAAGGTCGGCGCCGAACTCGCCGCGCAGGCCGCCGCGGCCGCCAACAAGGAGGTGGCCGCATGAGCACCGCAACCTCGACCCGGCCGAAGTCGCCGGGCAGTGCCCCCGCCAAGAAGTACAAGATCACCTGGCCGGTGGTGCTGCTGCTGATCGCCGGCGCGCTGCTGCTGGTCTCGATCGTCGCCACCATGACCGGCAACCACGGTCTGACCGCCTCCGGCCAGATCACCGCCGCCCTCGGCGCGGCCGTGCCGATCGCGATGGCCGGTCTCGGCGGTCTGTGGTCCGAGCGGGCCGGCGTGGTCAACATCGGCCTCGAAGGCATGATGGTCGCCGGTACGTTCTGCGGCGCCTGGGCCGGTTACCTGGTCAACCCGTGGGTCGGCCTGCTGGCCGGAATGGCCGGCGGTGCGCTCGGCGGTCTGCTGCACGCGATCGTCACCGTCACCTTCGGCGTCGACCACATCGTCTCCGGTGTCGGCATCAACCTGCTGATCCCCGGCATCTGCGCCTACGTCAACAAGATCTACTACAAGGACTACGTGGCCTTCGGCGCCGGTGCGAACCAGTCGCCGCCGGCCGATTCGCTGCCGAACATCACCATCCCCGGCCTGTCGCCGTGGCTGGACACGATCGAGGCGCACCACTGGTTCCTGGTCTCCGACATCGCGGGCATCGCGGGCGGCCTGGTCACCAACCTGTCCGTGGTGATCGTGATCGCCGCCGCGCTGCTGGTGCTGAGCTACTTCCTGCTCTGGCGCACGGTCTTCGGCCTGCGGCTGCGCTCCTGCGGTGAGAACCCGACCGCGGCCGAGTCGCTGGGCGTCAACGTCTACAAGTACAAGTACATCGCGGTCATCGCCTCGGGCGCGTTCGCCGGTCTCGCCGGTGCGTACCTCTCGCTGGTCGCCTCCCACTTCTACAAGGACGGCCAGACCCAGGGCCGAGGCTTCATCGGTCTCGCCGCGATGATCTTCGGTAACTGGATGCCGGGCGGTCTCGCCATGGGCGCCGGCCTGTTCGGCTTCACCGACAGCCTCCAGCTGCGCGACGCGGACAACGTGCACGTGCTGCTGATCATCGTCGCCGTGGCGATGGCCGTGGCGGCGCTGTGGCAGTCCTACCGCCGCAAGTACACCCCGGCGCTGATCAGCATCGTGGTGGCCGGCGCGCTGTCGGTCTGGTACGCCACCACCGACTCGGTGCAGCGCCCGCTGATCGTGGCCACCCCGTACGTGATCACCCTGGTGGTGCTCGCGGCGGCCTCGCAGCGGCTGCGTCCGCCGAAGGCCGACGGCCAGATCTACCGCAAGGGCCAGGGCAAGTGACGGCCCCGGCCGCTCCCGACTGGGAGGCGCTGCGCGCGGCGGCCCGCGACGCGATGTCGCGCGCCTACGCCCCGTACAGCAAGTTCCCGGTCGGCGCGGCGGCGCTGGTGGACGACGGCCGGACCGTGACCGGCTGCAACGTGGAGAACGCCTCGTACGGACTGGGCCTGTGCGCCGAGTGCGGCCTGGTCTCCGCGCTGTACGCCGGCGGCGGCGGCCGGCTGACCGCCTTCACCTGCGTCGACGGCGCGGGTGAGCTGCTGATGCCGTGCGGGCGCTGCCGCCAGCTGCTGTTCGAGCACGGCGGTCCCGAACTGCTGGTCGAGCTGCCCTCCGGGGTGAAGACCATGGCCGAGCTCCTGCCCGACGCGTTCGGGCCGGAGCGGCTCTAGCAGCTCCGTTTGTTACGCGCGTAGAGTGTCGCGTGAGCGGCCCTGACCGGGCCCTCCCGCGACACTCTTCGCTTTTCTCCCGCACCTGAGTACGTGCCCCACCCTCTTGGAGAACCAATGGACGCCCCCTCCGTCATCCGGACCAAGCGTGACCGCGGCGAGCTGACCGACGCCCAGATCGACTGGGTGATCGACGCCTACACCCGCGGCGAGGTCGCCGACGAGCAGATGTCCGCGCTCGCCATGGCGATCCTGCTGAACGGCATGAACCTCCGCGAGATCAGCCGCTGGACCGACGCGATGATCCGCTCGGGCGTCCGGATGGACTTCTCCGCCCTCGGCGTGCCCACCTCCGACAAGCACTCCACCGGCGGCGTCGGCGACAAGATCACCCTCCCGCTCGCCCCGCTGGTCGCCGCCTGCGGCGCGGCCGTCCCGCAGCTGTCCGGCCGCGGCCTCGGCCACACCGGCGGCACCCTGGACAAGCTGGAGTCCATCCCCGGCTGGCGGGCCCTGCTCTCGAACGACGAGATGATGGACGTGCTGCGCGGCTCCGGCGCGGTCATCTGCGCCGCCGGCGACGGCCTGGCCCCCGCCGACAAGAAGCTGTACGCGCTGCGCGACGTCACCGGCACCGTCGAGGCGATCCCGCTGATCGCCTCCTCGATCATGTCCAAGAAGATCGCCGAGGGCACCGGCGCGCTCGTCCTGGACGTCAAGGTCGGCTCCGGCGCCTTCATGAAGAACCTGCCCGACGCCCAGGAGCTGGCCCGCACCATGGTCGGCCTCGGCAAGGCGGCCGGTGTCAACACCGTCGCCCTGCTCACCGACATGTCCACCCCGCTCGGCCTCACCGCGGGCAACGCGCTCGAGGTCCGCGAGTCGGTCGAGGTGCTGGCCGGCGGCGGCCCCGCCGACGTGGTCGAGCTGACCCTGGCGCTGGCCCGCGAGATGCTCGCCGCCGCCGGTGTGCACGGCAAGGACCCGGCCGACGCGCTGCGCGACGGCTCCGCGATGGACCACTGGCGCCGCATGATCTCCGCCCAGGGCGGCGACGTGGACGCGCCGCTCCCGGTCGCCCGCGAGCAGCACGTGGTCACCGCGTCCTCCTCCGGTGTGCTCACCGGCCTGGACGCGTACGCGGTGGGCGTCTGCGCCTGGCGCCTGGGCGCCGGCCGCGCCCGCAAGGAGGACCCGGTGCAGGCCGGCGCCGGTGTGGAGATCCACGCCAAGCCGGGCGAGACCGTCACGGCCGGTCAGCCGCTGCTGACCCTGCACACCGACACCCCCGAGCGCTACGACTACGCGATGGAGGCGCTGGCCGGCGGCATCACCATCTCGCCGGAGGGCACCGCCTTCACCCCGAAGCCGATCGTGCTGGACCGCATCGCCTGATGCCGTGAGCACACCGTGCCCGGGCCGCCCTCGCCGTGCGGCCCGGGCACGGTGCTGTGCGGGGGGGCCAACCGGGGACGGTGCCCACGCTGCCGCTGCTCGAACGGCCGGCGGGGGCACCGGAGTCGGAGCTCGACAGCCACGTGGTCCCGGGGGCCGCCGCCGAGGTCCGGTTCCACTCGTCGGCGGCCTGGCGGCCCGGTTCCCGCGGGCCCCGAGCGGGGTCAGCCGTACGTGCGCAGGCCGGTGGTGTCGATCGTCCACGGGCCGACCGGCACGGTGTCGCCGAACGTGAACTTCTCGCGCGAGGTGTAGCCGGGCCGGGAGTGCACGATGCCGGTGCCGTCCCGGGGGTCGACCAGCAGGTAGAGGGGGATGCCCATGGCGGCGTAGTCGCGGACCTTGTCCTCGTAGTCGTTCTCCGGGTTCGACCGGGAGACCACCTCCATCACCAGGACGACCTGGTGGGGTTGCAGGGCCCGGCCTGCCTCCTCCATCGCGGCCTCCGGGAAGACCATCAGGTCCGGGTTCCGCAGCCGCCCGAGCCCGGCGTCCTCCAGGTCCGCGCCGCCGTGGGCGAGGTGACCCGGATGGGTCCGGGGGAGCTGCTCGTTGAGCTGCCGGGCGATCCGGATGACCGCGAGTTCGTGCTGCTTCACGGGTGACATCATCATGACGATCTCGCCGTTGGCGATCTCTATCTTGCTGATCCCCGGGACCTGCGGCAGCTGATCAGCGATCTCGCGCAACCGGGCATAGACAGCCGGATCGGTGCTCATGCCAGGAGCGTAGCCGGGCCGGGAGGTGCCGTCCCGGGTTCAGGGGTGGCGGGCCGCGCCGGAGGTGGGGGAGAGCTGGAGGCCGGAGACGTCCACCGCCTCGAAGTCCTTGCCGCTGAAGGCGCCGAGGCGGGCCAGTGCGGTGTTGTCCCAGCGGTCATCCTGGGTGCCGCTGACGTACCAGGCGGAGCCGTTGTCGGCGACGATCGCCCCGTACGTCTTCAGGGCCTGGGCGACCGCCTTGGCCTGCGGCGGGAGCTTGGAGATGTCCACGCCGGCCTTGAGCCGCAGGCGCAGGCCCATCGGCGGCAGACCGGTGTCGGTGCTGCTGGACGCCTGGTGGCGGGCCGGCCAGAGGTAGGCGGCCTGGCTGCGGGGGACGGTGATCCGCAGCGCGTGGTCGATCACGCCGGTGGCCGCCTCGTCGTAGCGGGCCAGTCCCGGCAGGATCGGCAGCCCGGCCGCGTCGGCGGAGGTCCGGCCGGCCGGGCGCAGCGCGTTCGAGCGCAGGTCGAAGACGGCCCCGGAGCCGGCCTTCCAGCCGCCGCCGCCCTGCGGGTGGGCGTCGTACAGCTCGTATACCTTGCACGCGGCCTTGTCCAGGGCGATGACGTGGCGGTCGCCGTCGGCGTTCGGACCGCCTTCCACCAGCGCTCCGGCCGGGATCGGGTACGGGCCCGGGTCGCTCTCGTCGGCGTACTCGAAGGTGACCTTGGCGGTCGCGGTGCCGGCCGTTACCGAGGTGACCGGGATGCCGAACGGCGCGCCCTCCCAGGTGCCGGAGCCGAAGTCGGCCTTGAGGTGCTTGTCCGCGCCGATCGCCGTCACGTACGCGGCGGTGCGCGGCGAGGCCGGGAGGGTGTCGACCCGGGTGCGCCAGATCGAGTCGGCGGGCGCGACCGGGCAGCCGCCCAGGTCGGCGGCGCCGCCCGCGGGCGGGGGTGAGGCCGCCGGGGAGGTGGGCGCGGAGGCGGGCGGGGTGCTCGGGGCCGGGGCGGCCGGGGATTCGGCCGGGCCCGCGGCGGCGGCGCTCGTCGGGGGAGGGCCGGCCGGTGCGGTGGGGCCGGTGGTCGAGGAGGACGAGGCGACCGCGGCCGAGTGGTCGGGCCGGAGGGCGACCGCTGTCAGCGCGGCGGCGGTGCACAGGGCCAGTACGCCGGCGATCACCGGGCCGCGGCGGGTGCGACGGCCGCGACGGTTGCGCGGGGTTCGGCGGCGCTGCTGGGCGGGGGTCTCGGGATGCACGCGGGTCACGTCTCTCGGTCGGGGCCGGACGGCCGGACGGCCCGGGACGCGGCCCCCGCGCGGGTGGGAGGGCAGGGTGGACCGGGCGGTAGGTCAGTGGCGGGGACCGAGAAGAGCTACTACCGGGACGACACCCTACGCACCGTGCGCCCCGTGTGTCACCGGCGAGTTGCGGGTGTCTGCCGGGGCCCGGACGGACGTCCACGACCCGCCGGTGACACACGGGGCGCACGCCGGCGCCGGCCGGTCCCCCGCGGTTCGGGGTGCCGGCCGGCCGGCGGGCCCGGGCGGGCCTCGGGCCCGGGGCGGTGCTCAGGCCGAAGCGGGGTCAGGCCCGGAGCGAGGTCAGCGCGCCCGGCCGCCGGGAGCGGACGGCCTGCCGGGTCGCGTACAGGGTGACACCCGCCGCCAGTGTCATCGCGACCAGGCCGACGGCGGCGGCGCCGGCCCAGCCGGAGGAGTGGTAGGCGTCCGCGCCGAGGGTGCCGCCGAGGCTGTTGCCCAGGTAGTAGGCGATCAGGTAGAGCGCCGAGGCCTGGGCCCGGCCGTGGGTGGCGGTGCGGCCGACCGAGGAGGAGGCGGTGGCGTGGCCGATGAAGAACCCGGCGGTGATCAGGACCAGCCCGAGCAGGGCGCAGACCAGCGAGCCGCCCAGCGAGAGCAGCAGACCGGCGGCGGTGGTGCCGATCGCGACGTACAGGGTGCCGCGCCGGCCGAGCCGGCCGGTGAGGCGGCCCGCGTTGGCGGAGGCGACCGTGCCGACCAGGTAGACCACGAAGACCGAGGCGGCGATCGACTCCGGCAGGTGGAACGGCGCCGCGATCAGCCGGAACCCGACGGTGTTGTAGACCGCGCCGAAGACCGCCATGAACAGCGCGCCCAGCGCGTACAGCCGCAGCAGCAGCGGGTCCCGCAGGTGGGAGCTGACGGTCCGGGCGACGGCCCGCGCATCGACCGGGGTCCGGCGGAACTGACGGGCCGGCGGGATCAGCAGCCGGAACGCGACCACCGCGAGCACGGCCACCAGGGCGGAGGCGGCCAGGCCCCAGCGCCAGCCCCAGGCGGCGCCGGCCCAGCCCGAGACCAGCCGGCCGCCCATGCCGCCGATCGAGTTGCCCGCCACGTACAGGCCCATCGCCGAGGCCAGCGCGCTCGGGTGGACCTCCTCGGCCAGGTACGCCATCGCGGTGGCCGGCAGCCCGGCCAGCGCCGCGCCCTGGACCGCCCGCAGGATGGTCAGCGTGGTGAGGTCGGGTGCGAGCGGCAGCAGCAGGGCGAAGCCGGTGGCGGCGGCCATCGAGGCCGTCATCACGGCGGTGCGGCCGTACCGGTCGGACAGCGCGCTGGCCGGGAGCAGGCCGAGCGCGAGGCCCAGGGTGGCGGCCGAGGCGGTCCAGCTGGCCTGGCCGGGCGTCAGGCCGAGGTCCTGGGAGAGCAGCGGCAGCAGGCCCTGGGTCGCGTACAGCAGGACGAAGGTGGCGATCCCGGCGGCGAAGAGCGCGAGGTTGGCCCGGCGGAAGGCCCGGACGCCGGGACGCAGCCGGAGGTCCGCTCCGGCGGAGGTCACGGAGGCGGGCACGGAGGCGGGCGCGGAGGCCGGTGCGGAGGCGGCGGAGGCGGCGGGCACGGAGGCGGCGGTGGACGGCTGCGGAAGGGCGCCCGGCAGTGTCGCTGCGGGCGCCCCGGTACTGGCGGGTGGCATGTCTCGACGGTAGGACCGTGCTGCTTGATGCGTCCAATGCATGAACCGGCCAGAATTCATGCCATGACGCATGAGAGCACCTCGCAGCCGGTCCGCCCCGCCGAGCTGGAACCGGACGCGGCCGTGGTCCGACTCGCCCCGCAGCTGGCGCAGTTCGCGGCGGTGGCCCGGCTGGAGCACGTCACCCAGGCCGCGCAGCTGCTGGACATGCCGCAGCCGACGCTCTCCCGGGCCGTGGCCCGGCTGGAGGCCGAACTGGGGGTGGACCTGCTCGCCCGGCAGGGCCGGGCGGTCCGGCTGACCAGGGCCGGCCGGCTGTTGCTCGGCTCGGTGGAGCGGGCGCTGGCGGAGCTGGAACGCGGCGCGGAGGCGGCCCGCGCCGAGGCCGACCCGACGGCGGGCCGGGTCGCCTTCGGCTTCCTGCACACCATGGGGACGGACGCGGTACCCGCGCTGCTGCGCGGCTTCCGGGCCGGGCATCCGGGCGTGCGCTTCCAGCTGGCGCAGGACTACGTGGCGGCGATGCTCGACCGGCTGCGGGCGGGCGAGCTGGACCTGTGCCTGGTCTCGCCGATCCCGGACTCGCCCGACCTGGTCGCCCGTCAGCTGGACGAACAGCGGCTGTACCTCGCGGTCCCGGCCGACCACCGGCTGGCCGGGCGCCGGCGGATCCGGCTCGGTGAGGTGGCCCAGGACCCGTTCGTCGCGGTCGAGGAGGGGTACGGGCTGCGCATGATCACCGACGGCTTCTGCGCGGAGGCCGGGTTCAGCCCGCGGATCGCCTTCGAGGGGGAGGAGGCGGAGACGCTGCGCGGACTGGTCGCCGCGGGCCTCGGGGTGGCCCTGCTGCCGCCCGCCCTGGTGCCCCGTCCCGGGGTGGTGGAGCTGGAGGTCACCGCGCCGCGCACCCGCCGGGCGATCGGCCTGGCCTGGGCGGCGGGCCGCCCGCCGACCCCGCCGGTGGCCGCGTTCCGCGACTTCGTGCTCTCCCGCCGGGGGCGGCTGCTGGACCACGACTAGGCAGGTGCCGGAGCGGGTGTGCGCGCCGACGGTGCCCGCCGCGCGGCCGGTGGTGGGCGAACCGTCCGGTGCCCTGGGCGGAGGGGTGGTGTTCGCGGTTCGGTCGGGTGCCGTACGGCGCGCCGAGGTGGAAATCTACGCGCGTAGGAGCTACCCTCTCGCAATGGAGACCCACATCCCTGCCGCCGCGGGCACCACTGGCCCCCGCATTCCCACGCCCGACCAGATCGCCCGCGCCCCCAAGGTGCTCCTGCACGACCACCTGGACGGCGGGCTCCGCCCCGAGACCATCGTCGAGCTCGCCGCCGCCTGCGGCTACCAGGGCCTGCCGACCACCGACCCGGTCAAGCTCGGCGTGTGGTTCCGCGAGGCCGCCGACTCCGGCTCGCTGGTCCGCTACCTGGAGACCTTCGCCCACACCTGCGCCGTGATGCAGACGCGTGAGGCGCTGATCAAGGTCGCCGCCGACTGCGCCGAGGACCTGGCCGCCGACGGCGTCGTGTACGCCGAGGTCCGCTACGCCCCCGAGCAGCACCTGGAGGCCGGCCTCACCCTGGACGAGGTCGTCGAGGCCGTCAACGAGGGCTTCCGCCTCGGCGAGGCCAACGCCCGCGCGGCCGGCCACCGGATCCGGGTCGGCACCCTGATCACCGCGATGCGGCACGCCGCCCGCTCGCAGGAGATCGCCGAGCTGGCCAACCGCCACCGTGACCAGGGCGTGGTCGGGTTCGACATCGCCGGTGCCGAGGCGGGCCACCCGCCCACCCGCCACCAGGCCGCCTTCGACTACCTCAAGGGCGAGAACAACCACTTCACCATCCACGCGGGCGAGGCCTTCGGCCTGCCGTCGATCTGGGAGGCGCTGCAGTGCTGCGGTGCCGACCGCCTCGGCCACGGCGTGCGGATCGTCGACGACATCACCGTGCACGAGGACGGCCGGGTCGAGCTCGGCCGGCTGGCCGCGTACGTGCGCGACAAGCGGGTCCCGCTGGAGATGTGCCCCACCTCCAACCTGCAGACGGCGGCGGCGTCCTCGTACGCCGAGCACCCGATCGGGCTGCTCAGCCGGCTGAAGTTCCGGGTCACCGTCAACACCGACAACCGCCTGATGAGCGGCACCAGCATGAGCCAGGAGTTCGGCCACCTGGTCGAGGCCTTCGGCTACACGCTGGGCGACATGGAGTGGTTCACGGTCAACGCCATGAAGTCGGCGTTCCTGCCCTTCGACGAGCGCCTCGCCATGATCAACGACGTGATCAAGCCGGGCTACGCCGAGCTCAAGGCCGAGTGGCTGTTCCAGGCCCGCGGCTGACGGACGCCGTCGCGGACGCCGCGGTGGAGGCCCGACCGGGCCCGCCGCGGCACCCGTTCGACCCGTAACCCGGACGAGTGACGCCCCTTTGGTCCCCGAAGGACCCAGTCACTACGGTGTGTCAGTCACTTCTGACACGGCGTAGTTCTGGCGCCCTTCGGGGTCCTGCCATGTGCGCCGGCCCGACGAGGACGAGGATCAACACATGAAGCAGGCCACTCTCAAGGCCGCGGGTACGGCTGCGCTCGGCGTTGCGATCGCCGCCGTCGCCGCGGGTACCGCCTCTGCTGCCGCTGCCGGCGGCCTCGGACTCCCGACCACGCTGGCCAACCCCGAGGTGGCGGGTGCCGCCGCCGGCGCGGCGACCGGCGCGGTCACCAAGGTGCCCGGCGGCGGCGAGGTGACCGAGGCGGTGGGCACCCTGGGTGTCGCCAACCCGCTGAACCCGGCCCCGGCGGCCAAGCAGGCCCCCGCCGCGCAGGCCCCGGCCGCGTCGGCGCCCGCCGCCCAGGCCCCCGCGGCCCAGCCCGCGGCCGCCGAACTGCCCGCCGTCGAGCCGGCCGTGGACGCCCCGATGGCCGACGGCATGCGTTCCGCCGGTGCCGACCGGGTGGGCGGCCTGGAGTCCGTCCCCGGTGGCCAGGGCCTGTCCAAGACCCCGGTCGGCGGCGTGGTCAACACGGTCAGCGGCCTCGGCGGCGGCGCGGGCGCCGTTCCCGGCCTGCCCGGCCTGGCGGGCTGATCCCGGTCCGCAGCCGACCACGGCCGAGGGCCGCCTCCCGCTGGGCGATTACCAGCGGGAGGCGGCCCTCGGCCGTGCGGTCGGGTGCGGGGTGCGGTCACGGCTCCTGGGGGAGCACCACCCACAGCGCCAGGTAGAGCAGGAACTGCGGGCCGGGCAGCAGGCACGACAGCAGGGCGATGATCCGGACGGTCCAGGGGGCGAGACCGAACCGCTCGGCGAGCCCGGCGCAGACGCCGGCGATGACGCGGTTGTGGCGGGGGCGGGCGAGGCGGCGGCTCATGACGGTCTCCGAGGTGTACGGCCCGGTGCCGGTCTCTCCGGTGGGCATGTCCCCATCCTCCGCGCCCCGGCGGCGCCGGACGTCAGCCCCGATGCGGATCCCGGCCCCTCGACTCTGCCCGGGTCGGGATGCCCCGGGATCAGGGGATTCTCAGGGGCGGACCCCTACCCCCGGCCGGAACCGCAGCCGCCGGCGGGTCCCGGCGCCGGGCGCCCCTGCCAGGCCCCGTAGGCTCGCGCCCGGGCGCCGCACGCGGGCCGCCGCGCCCCCGGTGCGGAGCCGGAGTACGCACGGGGAGCGACCGCCGGGTGTGCACACCTCCCGGGCGGGCGAGGTGACGTGAACGGACGTCCTGGCCCTTCAGGAAGAGGTCTTTCAGCGTGACCGGTGATCAGACGGCGGTCGAGCAGACCGGGTACCTCGATCCGGCCCGCCGGCTGAGGGCCGGGGCGCTGCTGCTAGTGCGCTACTGCGGCATTCACAGTGATCCCAGGTTCTCCCCGTGGTTCGAACGGGAACGGGACGTGCTGGCCGGCGTGGTGGAGACGGCGCGGGCGGCGGTTCGCGGGCGCGCCGGGCGGACGGATTTCGAGCAGCTCCGTGCGGGACTCGACGACGCCCTCGAATCGAGTGACCCCGAGGGGCCGCCGTTCCAGGCGGAGATCTTCGACCATCTGGTGTTCGCGACGGGGGTGCTCGATGTCCTCCGGGCACCCGAGGACGCCGATGCGCTGAACTGTGCGCTGGAGCGGGCCGATGAACTCGCAGAGGCCCATGACGGTATGGCGCAGGAGTGCGGTCCGGCGGGCGGCCGGGGCGGGGCCGTTCTCGGTGCCCTGGAGACGGAGGCGCGTCGGCTCGACGTGTCGGCCGGTGAGGATCCAGTCGTTGCGCTGGCCAGGAGCGAGGAATTCGCGGCCGCCTATGCGCGTTCGATCGCGGCCTACTACACCGATGCGGACGCCGGCATCGGCGCTTGATGCCGCATCGGGTTCCGCGGGAATTCTCCGCCCGAACGGCGGAAAGCCGGCCACGGGCGCAGGGCAGAGCCACCGAAGATGACCGAACGTTCGATCCGAGGAATTCCCCCACCCGCCGGGCGAACTGCCGGCGGTGGCGAAAACAAACCACGGTGACGGCGCGAAACGGGAGAAGCGGGCCGCGGGCGGTCCGAAACGGATGTGGGAGGCGGGCGCCGGCGCCCGCTCCTCCCGTGGTCCGCCCAGGGTCGAACCCCCCTTCGATCAGGGTGGGTGGCGGATGACATAGTTAGGCGCCGCCGGGGCGGGGCCGCGTGTGGGGGTGTCGCGCAGTCAGGCCGTCCGGGCGAATTCATCCACGGCTCTCTGCAAGGAAAAACACCGCATGCGTCATTCACGGCTGCTTGCCGCCACCCTGCTGTGCTCCCTCGGTCTCGCCGGAGTGACCGCCTGTGGTCCGGCCGACGACAAGAAGAGCGACGACAAGAAGAACGCGGCCCCCGCCGCGTCCTCGCCCGCCGCCGCCGGCCTGGACACCCTCTCCGCCGCGGACATCCTGAAGAAGGCCCAGGAGGCCAGCTCCAAGGCGACCTCGGTCAAGCTGGACTTCGACATCTCCGCCGAAGGCACGAAGATGACCGGCTCGGTCGCCGAGGACAGCACCGGCAACTGCGCGGGCAAGATCTCGCTCGGCGACAAGGGCGGCCTGGAGATCCTGCGCAACTCCGCCTCGGTGTGGCTCAAGCCGGACGCCGACTTCTGGGAGAAGTCGGTCGCCCCGGGCAGCTCGAAGACGCTGGCCGGCAAGTACCTCAGCGGTGGGGTCGAGGCGGCCGAGCTCAAGGAGTTCACGGCCTTCTGCGACATGGGCCTGCAGCTGCTCAAGAGCATCGGCAAGACCGAGGACGGCGCCGACGACACCGCCGGCGCCACCAAGGGCGGCACCAAGCAGGTCGGTTCCGAGACCGCCGTGGTGGTCAAGGCCGGTGACGCTACGGACGGGGCCGAGATCGCCATCGCCGCCAAGGGCGAGCCGTACCTGCTGCAGATGGTCAGCACCGGCGGCGACGCCGGCACGATGACCTTCAGTGACTACAACAAGCCGGTCACCGTCACGCCGCCGGCCGCCGCGCAGGTCATCGACGCGGCGAAGTACCTGAAGGGCTGAGTCCGCCGAACCCGGCGCCCGGGACCGTCCGCTCGTACGCCTGCGCGTACGCGCGGCGGTCCCGCGGCTGTTCCGGCACCGGAACGGCCAGCCGGGCCGACGGCCGGCGCAGCCCGCGGGGCCCGGCGGCCGGACGCCCGGCCTCCGGGGCCGGTCCGGCCTGGGCGGCGGGATCCGCGGCTGCCGCGGGCCCGGCGGCGCGCGGGCGCGACAGGGACCGTGCCGCGGGCAGCACGGCGAGGTGGCAGACGGCGGCGCCGAAGGTGCCGAGCAGGATGTCGTCGACGTTGAGGACGTGGCCGGGCGCCCAGCCCTCGATGATCTCCAGGGCGGTGGCCAGCAGCGCCGCGCCGCCGACGGTGCGCAGGAACGACGGCAGCCAGGGCCCGCGCAGCCGTCCGCCGGCCAGCGGCAGCAGCACCCCGAACGGCGCGAGCGGAAGCAGTCCCCCGGCCAGCTGCCTGGTCCCGGCCCAGCCGCCGAGCGAGACCGCCTGCTGGACGGTGGCGAGCGGGGTCAGGTTGGCCGGGTAGGTCCAGCTGACCGGGAGCGGCCGCAGCGCCAGCCAGCCGAGCAGGGCCAGGTGGAGCGCGAGGAGTACCCGCACCACCGTCCGCAGCGGACGGGACACCCCCGGCCGGGCGGCCGGTTCGGTGGGCTCGTCCTCGGGCGTTGCGCCGCAGTCCTCGGCGCGGGTGGTGGTGCCATGTCGGTGCACGGTCCCAAGGACGCGGGGTCCATCGCGTACGGTTCCCGGCGATCGGGGATCCGCCACCGGCGAACCGGGAAGGCTCAGGGGCAGGGCGAGTCGCTCGCGGCCGCGCTGGGAACCGGCGACGGCGGCGCGCTGAACAGGCCCGCGGACGGGGAGGCCGAGGCGGTCACCGCGGGCCTGGCGGTCCTGGTGCCGGTCGGCACGGGGGTGGCCGACGGGGTCGGCGAGGCCGGTGCGCTCGGCACCTGCGGGACGGAGGGGCAGGCCGTCCGGCTGGCGGGGGCGCCCGCGTACACCGGTACGGCGGTGGGCCGGATCCCGCAGCCGGCCAGCGCGAGCAGCAGCAACAGGGTGGCGGGAACGGTCTTACGGGCCGTCACAGGTCGTCCTCCTGGTCGTCCTGGGCCGGTGGGTTCAACGGCAGGCTCAGCGTGAAGACCGCCCCCGACTCTCCGTTGGCCGCGGTGATGGTCCCCCCGTGTATCTGCGCGTTGGCCATCGCGATCGACAGCCCGAGCCCGCTCCCCTCCGACCTCGCCCGGCCCTTGTCCGCCTTGTAGAAGCGGTCGAAGACGTGCGGCAGCACGTCCTGCGGGATGCCGGGACCGCTGTCGCTGACCCGGACCACGATCTGCCCGTCCTCCTTGCGGACCTTGACCCGCACCGGGGAGCCGCCGTGCTTGAGCGCGTTGCCGATCAGGTTGGCCAGCACCACGTCCAGGCGGCGCGGGTCCACCATCGCGCGCAGCCCGCGCGGCGCGTCCACGTCGACCGCGTCGTACCAGGCCCGGCCGTCGATGCAGGACATCACCAGGTCGGCGATGTCCACCTCGTCGGCGACCAGCTTGGCGGTGCCGGCGTCGAAGCGGGTCACCTCCATCAGGTTCTCCACCAGGTCGGACAGCCGCCGGGTCTCGCTCACCACCAACCGGACGGCCGGCTCGATCATCGGGTCCAGCGCGTCCGCCTCGTCCTCCAGGATGTCCGTCACGGCGGTCATCGCGGTGAGCGGGGTGCGCAGTTCGTGCGACATGTCGGCGACGAAGCGCCGGCTCTGCGCCTCGCGCGCGCTCAACTCCGCGACCTGGTCGGACAGTGACTCGGCGGTCCGGTTGAACGTCCGTGCCAGGTCGGCGAGTTCGTCGCCGCCCTCGACCTCCAGCCGGGTGTCCAGCTTGCCCTCGCCGAGCCGCCGGGCCGCGTCGCCGAGGCGCTTGACCGGCCGCAGCACGGTCGCCGACGCGGCCTGCGCGAGCAGCGCCGAGCCGATCAGCGCGAGCAGCGTCGCGATCGCCAGCGACCAGCCCAGGGTGTTGAGGTCGGCCCGCTCGGTGTCCAGCGACTTGAACATGTAGGCGGTCAGCGGGGTGTCGACCACCTTGGTCCCGCCGATCAGGTACGGCGCCTCCAGGTTCACCCGCTGCCAGTACAGGTGGTAGCCGGCCGGGGTGCCGCCGTTGCCCTCGCTGGGACGGCCGACGGTGTACTGCAGCGTCTGCGGCACCTTGGCCAGCGTGAACCGGGCCGGGTCCGAGGAGGCCAGGCAGTCCGGTCGCGCCTCGTCGACCACCAGCACGTCGTAGTTGAGCCCGGAACCGGCCACCTGGCTCGCCAGTGCGGCCAGTTCGGGGCAGCCGGCGTCCTGCGGGAGGGCGGAGACGTTGCGGGTCACCGACACCCGGAAGTCGTTCAGCGCGGTGTCCTGGGCACGCTTGAGCACCGCGTCCCGGTTCAGCCAGTACGCGATGCCGGAGGCGGACACCGCGGTGATCAGCGCGACCGCGGCGAACACCGCGATCAGCCGCACCCGCAGCGAACGCAGGCGGCGCCACGGGCCCGAGCGGAAACGTGCGGCAGGACGGGGCCGCTGGGGCCGGGCGTCAGTCAACGGTTCTCACAGACAGGTCGGGGCGGGGCCAACTACGCGGGCGGGTCGAGCCGGTAGCCGACCCCGCGCACGGTGCGGATCAGCGTGGGGGCGGACGGCACGTCCTCCACCTTCGCCCGCAGCCGCTGCACACAGGCGTCCACCAGCCGGGAGTCTCCCAGGTAGTCGTGCTCCCACACCAGCCTCAGCAACTGCTGGCGGGAGAGCGCCTGTCCGGGCCGGCGGCTCAGCTCCAGCAGCAGCCGCAGCTCGGTCGGGGTGAGCTGGAGGTCCTCGCCGTCCTTGGTGACCGTCATCGCCGAGCGGTCGATCACCAGGCCGCCGTAACTGGCGGAGTCGGTGTTCTCGCGCTCGCCGCGGCGGAGCACCGCGCGGATCCGGGCGTCCAGCACCCGGGCCTGCACCGGCTTGACCACGTAGTCGTCGGCCCCGGACTCCAGGCCGACCACCACGTCGATGTCGTCGGAACGCGCGGTCAGCAGGATGATCGGCAGCTGGTCGGTGCGACGGATCCGACGGCAGACCTCGAAGCCGTCGATGCCCGGCAGCATCACGTCCAGCACGATCAGGTCCGGACGCTGCTCCTTGAAGAGCTTGAGGCCGTCCTCGCCCGAGGCAGCGGCGGCCACACGGTGACCCTGGCGGGTGAGGGCGAGTTCGAGGCCGGTCCGGATGGCGTCGTCGTCCTCGATCAGAAGCAGGAAAGGCACGGCCTCATTCTGGCCCACTCCGGCGGGGGAATCACCCACCAGGTCCCGGTCGGTATCCGGCGGAACCGGAACGCGGCATTCGAGCGTCCCCGCCGGTGCGGCAGCGGCACGGACGAAAGTCCCGGTCCCTGTGACAGCCCTGTGACAGTCGGCGGACACCGCGATGACGAGCGGTTGGCAGGATTTTCCTTGTCGCCGAAGAACGCACCAGGTCACCGACCGGGGCGGACGGCGGCGGCAAGGACCCGCACGTACCGACCATGGGGGCGCACGATGACCGCAACGCTGAAGACCCGCACCACCGGGGCCGTTCGCACCGCGCACTCATCCGCCGCGCCCACCAGGACCCGGTACGAGGTGCGGACCGACGAGGCATCCGGCGCCGTGATCGTACGGGGGTGCGCACACAGTGCCGGAGCCCGACGCCCGATGGGCACGGGCAGGGGGGAACTGCACGGGATCGGCCGCATGGGGAGTGCGGCCGACTCCGGAACCACCTTGACGCTCCGGGGAATCCTCCCGGTCCGTCCGGGCGGTGACGGGTCCGCGGTCGAGGGGGCCGGCTCGGGGGAGCCGGACGACCGCAGGACCCCGGGCACCACGCTGCTGCGTCTGGCGCCGGCGGCTGCGGAGACCGCCGCGCCGGAGCAGCAGCAGGCCGGGGACCGCACCGCGGAGTTCACCGCGTACGTCAAGGAGCGCCGCGCCTCCCTGTACGCCACCGCGTACCACCTGACCGGCGACCGCTTCGAGGCCGAGGACCTGCTGCAGAGCGCGCTCTTCAGCACCTACCGCGCCTGGGACCGGATCACCGACAAGGCCGCGCTCGGCGGCTACCTCCGCCGCACCATGACCAACCTGCACATCTCGGCCTGGCGCCGCCGCAAGGTCAACGAGTACCCGACCGAGGAGCTGCCGGAGACGGTCGGCGACACCGACGCGATGGGCGGCACCGAGCTGCGCACCGTGCTGTGGCAGGCGCTGGCCAAGCTGCCGGAGAACCAGCGGACCATGCTGGTGCTGCGCTACTACGAGGGCCGCACCGACCCGGAGATCGCCGACATCCTCGGCATCAGCGTCGGCACGGTGAAGAGCAGCATCTGGCGCGCCCTGCGCCGGCTGCGCGACGACGACCAGCTCAACCGCTCCGGTGACACCTGCCTCGCCTTCGGCGAGCTGGTGGCCTGAGCGACACCCACACAGACACCCGTCGGGGGACGGGACAGGACCGCGGAACAGCGGTGGCCGACTCGGGGGAGCGGTCACCTCTGGGGGAGCCGCAGGTCCGACGCGGAGGGGCCCGGTGCCGGGGAGAGGCACCGGGCCCCTCCGTCGTCCGCGCCGCCGGCCCGTCCCGTCCTGGTTCCGTCCTGGTTCCGGTGCCGTCAGGCGGCGACCGGCTGCCGTTCGGCGACGGAGCGGACCCGGCGGGCCGCCTCCGGGCCTGCGCAGGCGGCGGCCCCGAGCTCCACCTGGCGCGCCACGATGCCGCGTTCGGCACGCATCAGCCGCCAGCCGCGGCGCAGCAGGTAGGGGACGGACTTGCGGCCTTCCCGGACGTCCCGGCGGAAGCGCCGCCAGGCGGTGGTCAGCGGCCGGTTGCGCAGGCACAGCGCGTCGCCGAGCAGGCCCTCCGCGGCGCACTGCCCGGCGAGTTCGGCGGCGAAGATGCCCTCCGCGATGAAGGCCGGGGCGCCGCCCAGCTCCAGGGAGCGGCTGCCGGCCCGGCCGTTGGCGGGGATGGAGTAGACCGGGACCTCGGCGCGGCCGTCGGCGATCAGCTGCCGGATCGCCGCCAGGGCCTGGTCGCGGTGCCAGGAGAGCGGGGAGTCCCAGTCGGTGCCGCCGCCGTCGGGGAACTGCGGCAGGGTGGGGTCGTCGCCGTCCTTGTAGAAGTCGTCGAGCTGGAGGACCGGCAGACCGGTGCGCTCGGCCAGCGAGGACTTCCCCGAGCCGGAGGGGCCGGACAGCAGGATCACGCGGATGCCGGGCGTCGGCAGGCCATTCAGCGGGGAGTCACTCACGAGACACCAGTCTGACGCATCCGGGGCGGTGACCGTAACCCGTCGGCAGCGGCCTGCGTCACACCGTCCGCCCCGGGCGCCCCAGGACCGCCGCCGCGGGCGGCCGGGAACGTGGACGGACCCGCACCAGGGGGGAGAAGTGCGGGTCCGTCATCGGCACGTCCGGGCCCCCGGGGGGGTAGGGGCACTGGGGACGGCCGGTCTGTGGAGTTGTTCCTCGGGCTGCGGAGGGTCAGATACCCATCGGGTGCCAGACCGTCTTGGTCTCCAGGAAGGAGAGCAGCCGCTCGGTGCCGGGCGCGGTGGTCCAGTCCTGCGCGGACGGGTCCAGGGCCGGTCGGATCACTCGCTTCAGAGTATCCGCGGCACCCGCCTCCAGGGCCGCCGCCGCGCCGGGACCGTCGGCGGCGATCGCGCCGGCCAGGTCGAGGCCGTTGACGTCCTGGTGGGTGGCGAGGGTCGGGGCGATGTCCGCCGTCTTCCCGGAGATGATGTTGACCACGCCGCCGGGCACGTCCGAGGTGGCCAGCACCTCGCCGAGCGAGAGCGCGGGCATCGGGGCGTCGGCGGCGGCCGCGACCACCACGGTGTTGCCGGCCGCGACGGCCGGGGCGATCACCTCGACCAGGCCGAGCAGCGAGTGCCCGTACCCGGTCTGCGGGGCGACCACGCCGATCACGCCGCTGGGCTCCGGGGTGGAGAGGTTGAAGAACGGCCCGGCGACCGGGTTGGACCCGCCCGCGATCTGGGCGATCTTGTCGGTCCAGCCCGCGTACCAGACCCAGCGGTCGATCGCGGCTTCCACCAGGGCGGCGGCCTTCTTGACCGCGATGCCCTCGGCGGCGGCCACCTCGGCGGCGAACTGCTCGCGCCGGCCCTGGAGCATCTCGGCGACCCGGTACAGCACCTGGCCGCGGTTGTACGCGGTGGTGCCGGACCAGCCCTTGACGGCGGCCCGGGCCGCCAGCACGGCGTCCCGGGTGTCCTTGCGGGTGCCCAGCGGGGCGTTGCCGAGCCACTGGCCCTTGCTGTCGGTCACCTCGTACACCCGCCCGCTCTCGGAGCGCGGGAACTTCCCGCCGACGTACAGCTTGTAGGTCTTGAGGACGTCAAGACGCAGGGTGATGTCAGACATCGAGGTAGGCCTCCAGACCGTGCCGGCCACCCTCGCGGCCGTAGCCCGACTCCTTGTAGCCGCCGAACGGCGAGGTCGGGTCGAACTTGTTGAAGGTGTTGGCCCACACCACACCGGCCCGCAGACGGGAGGCGGTCCACAGGATCCGCGAGCCCTTCTCGGTCCAGATGCCGGCCGACAGGCCGTACGGGGTGTTGTTGGCCTTCTCGACCGCCTCGGCGGGGGTGCGGAAGGTCAGCACCGACAGGACCGGGCCGAAGATCTCCTCGCGGGCGATCCGGTGGGCCTGGGAGACGCCGGTGAACAGGGTCGGACGGAACCAGAAGCCGGTGCCCGGCAGCTCGCACTCCGGGGCCCAGCGCTCGGCGCCCTCGGCCTCGCCGGCGGCGGTCAGCTCGGTGATCCGGGCCAGCTGGGCGGCCGAGTTGATGGCACCGATGTCGGTGTTCTTGTCCAGCGGGTCGCCGACCCGCAGGGTGTCCATCCGGCGCTTGAGCGCGTCCAGCAGCTCGTCCTGGATCGACTCCTGGACCAGCAGGCGCGAGCCCGCGCAGCAGACGTGGCCCTGGTTGAAGAAGATGCCGTTGACGATGCCCTCGACCGCCTGGTCGATCGGCGCGTCGTCGAAGACGATGTTGGCGGCCTTGCCGCCGAGCTCCAGCGACAGCTTCTTGCGGCTGCCGGCCAGCTGCTTGGCGATGGCCCGGCCGACCGGGGTGGAGCCGGTGAAGGCCACCTTGTTGACGTCCGGGTGGGCGGTCAGCGCGGCGCCGGTGCGGCCGTCACCGGTGACGATGTTGACGACGCCCTTGGGCAGGCCCGCCTGGCGGCAGATCTCGGCGAAGCGCAGCGCGGTCAGCGGGGTGGTCTCGGCCGGCTTCAGCACGACCGTGTTGCCGGTGGCCAGCGCCGGGGCGATCTTCCACGCCAGCATCAGCA
Organism: Kitasatospora sp. NPDC048540; assembly: GCF_040651175.1. Classification (NCBI taxonomy): domain Bacteria; kingdom Bacillati; phylum Actinomycetota; class Actinomycetes; order Kitasatosporales; family Streptomycetaceae; genus Kitasatospora; species Kitasatospora sp. NPDC048540. The sequence goes on along the minus strand of NZ_JBEZIR010000005.1, from coordinate 49,413 downwards.
GCGGGAAGTTCCACGGGATGACCTGGCCGGCGACGCCCAGCGGCTTCGGGTTGGGACCGTAGCCGGCGAAGTCCAGCTTGTCGGCCCAGCCCGCGTAGTAGAAGAAGTGCGCGGCGACCAGCGGGAGGTCGACGTCGCGGGTCTCGCGGATCGGCTTGCCGTTGTCGATCGACTCCAGCACGGCCAGCTCGCGGGAGCGCTCCTGGATGATCCGGGCGATCCGGAACAGGTACTTGGCGCGCTCGCTGCCCGGCAGCGCCGACCAGTCGGCGAAGGCCCGGCGGGCGGCGGCGACGGCGCGGTCCACGTCCTCGTCGGTGCCGTGCGCGAACTCGGCGAGCACCTGCTCGGTGGCCGGGTTGACGGTCTTCAGCGCCTCGCTGCCGCTGGAGTCGACGAACTCGCCGCCGATGAAGTGGCCGTACGAGGTCGCGATGTCGCCCGCGGCGGCCGGGGACTCCGGCGCCGGGGCGTACTCGAACAGGCCGGCCTTCGGGGCGGCGGCAGCCTGGGCCTGGGCCTGGGGCTCTTCGGTCTTCTTGTTCTTGGCCATGATGGTCAGTCCACCGTCACGTAGTCGGGACCGGAGTACCGGCCGGTGGTGAGCTTCTGACGCTGCATCAGCAGGTCGTTGAGCAGGCTGGAGGCGCCGAAACGGAACCAGTGCGGGGACAGCCAGTCGTCGCCGAGGGTCTCGTTGACCATGACGAGGTACTTCATGGCGTCCTTGGTGGTCTTGATGCCGCCGGCCGGCTTCACGCCGATCTGGACGCCGGTCGCCGCGCGGAAGTCGCGGACCGCCTCCAGCATCAGCAGGGTCACCGGGGGAGTCGCGTTGACCGCGACCTTGCCGGTGGAGGTCTTGATGAAGTCGGCACCGGCCAGCATCGCCAGCCAGGAGACGCGGCGCACGTTGTCGTACGTCTGCAGCTCGCCGGTCTCGAAGATCACCTTGAGGTGGGCGTAGCTGCCGTCGGCGCGCTTGCACGCCTCCTTGACGGCGACGATCTCGTTGAAGACATCGAGGTAGCGGCCGGAGAGGAAGGCTCCCCGGTCGATCACCATGTCGATCTCGTCGGCGCCGGCGGCCACCGCGTCGGCGGTGTCGGCCAGCTTCACCGGCAGGGCGGCGCGGCCGGCCGGGAACGCGGTGGCGACGGAGGCGACCTGGATCGGGGTCCCGGCCAGGGTGGCCTTCGCGGTCGCGACCATGTCCGGATAGACGCAGATCGCGGCCACCTGCGGGGTGCTCGGGTCGGTGGGGTCGGGGTTGCGGCCCTTGATGCAGAGCGAGCGCACCTTGCCGACCGTGTCCGCGCCCTCGAGCGTGGTCAGGTCGATCATCGAGATGGCCAGATCGATGGCGCGGGCCTTGGCCGTGGTCTTGATCGACCGGGTGCCGAGGGAGGCGGCGCGGGCTTCCAGGCCGACCTGGTCGACACCGGGCAGGCCGTGCAGGAAGCGGCGGAGCGATGCCTCGGACGCGGCGACGTCTGCGAGACCGCTGCCCGCAGCATCGGGGGCGTTGGCTGCAAGAGTGGACATAGTCACCAGACCAGCATATCTACGCGCGTAGTCATGCGCTAGGGGAGGCCCCTTTCGATGCGGGACCGAGATCTGCCGGGGCGGTGGGGCGCCGGGCGGGACGGGCGGGACGGGTGCGGCGGGTGGGGCGGGTGCAGTGGGTGTGGTGGGGGGACCGGTCGGGCCGGGCGGCGCGGGATCAGTGCGGGATCAGCGTGCGGTCAGGGACGGCTGGCACCGTAGTACTCGTGAACGGCGCGGGAGACCGGGCCGGGAACGAGG
>NZ_JBEZIR010000005.1:0-47508 GCF_040651175.1 Kitasatospora sp. NPDC048540 | reverse complement strand
GAGAGGTGCCCGGAGTGGTTGATCGGGGGCCGGTGCTTCGGCGCCGGTCGGGTGGTTTCGCCCGCCTTCGCAGGTTCGAATCCTGCCCTCTCCGCGCAGTGGTGTGTTCGGGAGAGGTGCCCGGAGTGGTTGATCGGGGGCCGGTGCTTCGGCGCCGGTCGGGTGGTTTCGCCCGCCTTCGCAGGTTCGAATCCTGCCCTCTCCGCAGTTCGGCCGGGCCGCGGTTCCGTCCGGCCGCGGTTCCGTCCGGCCGTCGTGCTCCCGGCGCCGGCCGGGCTCGGTGGGCCGTGCCGCGGGCCCCGGCGACAATGACCGGGTGACCTCCGCAGAGCAGCAGCAGCCCGAGACCCCTCGTAAGCGGACCGGCCGCCGCCCCGGCGGCGCCGACACCCGGCGTACCGTGCTGGAAGCGGCCCGCGCCGAGTTCGCCGCGCGTGGGTACGAGAAGGCGAGCATGCGCGCCATCGCCCGGTCCGCCGGGGTGGACGCGGCGCTGCTGCACCACTACTTCGGCACCAAGGACCGGTTGTTCCTGGCCGCGCTGGAGGTGCCGATCGACCCCCGGGTGGTGGTCGGGCAGGTGCTGGCCGGCGATCGGGCCACCATCGGCGAGCGGGTGGCGGCGTTCGTGCTGCAGCTGTGGGAACAGCCGGAGACCCGCGACCGCATGCTCGCTCTGCTGCGTACCGCCGCCACCAACGAGCAGGTCGCCCAGCTGATGCGCGGCTTCATGACCACCGAACTGGTCGCCCCGGCCGCGGTGGAACTGGACATTCCGCAGGCGGAGTTGAGGTTCGAGCTGATGATGTCGCAGATCGTCGGGCTGGCCATGGCCCGGTACGTGATCGGGGTGGAGCCGCTGGCCTCCGCCGACCCGGCCGGCCTGGCCCCGCTGCTGGCCCGCACGGTGCAGGGGTACCTCGCCGAGGGCTGAGGGTGCGCGTCCCCTTGACGGGCCGCCCGCTGCCACGCAAAACTCATCGCATGATGAATTCCAGGGCGGGCGACGAGCCCGCGATCCGGGTCACCGGGCTCACCGTCCGACGCGGCGGCCGTACCGTGCTGCACGGCCTCGACGTCGACGTTCCGCACGGCTCGATCACCGGCCTGCTCGGCCCGAGCGGCTGCGGGAAGAGCACCCTGCTGCGCTCCGTCGTCGGCGTGCAGCGCACCAGCGGCGGCGAGGTACGGGTGCTCGGCGCCCCGGCGGGGAGCGCGGGCCTGCGCCACCGGGTCGGGTACGTCACCCAGGCGCCCTCGGTCTACGGAGACCTCACCGTCGCCGAGAACCTCCGCTACTTCGCCGCCGTCCTCGGCGCCCCCGCGGGCGACCCGGCCAGGGTGATCGCCCAGGTCGGCCTCGCCGGCCACGAGCAGGACCTCACCGCCCGGCTCTCCGGCGGCCAGCGGGCCCGGGTCTCGCTCGCCGCGGCCCTGCTCGGCGCACCCGAGCTGCTGATCCTCGACGAACCCACGGTCGGCCTCGACCCGGTGCTGCGCCAGGACCTCTGGCAGCTGTTCCGGTCCCTCGCGGACCAGGGCGCCACGCTGCTGGTCTCCAGCCACGTCATGGACGAGGCCACCCGGTGCGACCGCCTGCTGCTGATGCGCGACGGCCGCCTGCTCGCCCACGACACCCCGGCCGAACTGCTCCGGGCCACCGGCACCGCCGACATCGACGCCGCCTTCCTGCACCTCGTCCAGGCCGAACCCGTGGGGAGCCCCCGATGAACCTCCGGCGCACCCTCGCCACCGCCGGCCGGGTCCTCGGCCAGCTGCGCCACGACCCCCGCACCATCGCGATGCTGCTGGTCGTCCCCTGCGTGCTGCTGACCCTGCTGAAGTACATGTTCGACGGGCAGCCCGGCGCCTTCGACCGGATCGGACCGGCCCTGCTCGGGATCTTCCCGCTGCTGGTGATGTTCCTGGTCACCTCGGTCGCCATGCTCCGCGAACGCACCTCCGGCACCCTGGAACGCCTGCTCACCATGCCGCTGGGCAGGCTCGACCTGCTGCTCGGCTACGGGCTGGCGTTCGGCGCCGTCGCGCTGGTCCAGGCCGCGCTGGCGTCCGCGCTCGCCATCGGCCCGCTCGGGGTGCACGTCGCCGGACCCACCTGGCTGATCTTCGCGGTCGCGGTCGGCGACGGCCTGCTCGGGATGGCGCTCGGGCTGCTGGTCTCGGCCTTCGCCGCCACCGAGTTCCAGGCGGTGCAGTTCCTGCCCGCCGTCCTGCTGCCGCAACTGCTGCTCTGCGGACTGTTCGTCCCGCGCGACTCGATGGCCACCGCGCTGCGCTGGGCCTCCGACGTCCTGCCGCTGTCCTACGCCGTCGACGCGATGAACCGCCTCACCGGCACCCCCGGGGTCGGCGGCGCCGTGCTGGCCGACCTGGCCGTGCTCGTCGGCGCGACCCTGCTGGCCCTCGGCCTCGGCGCGGCCACACTGCGGCGCCGGACGGAGTGAGGCCCGCCGCAGCCGTACGCGCGGCGCGGCCGGAGCCGGGGTCCCGGACGTCGGGCAGCCGGGGTCCCGGTGCAGGAACGTTGCAGATCCGGGCCGCTGTGACCCTAGGGAACGGTGGCACCCATGCGGCAGAATCGTCACCATGACCGAATCCGCCGGCAAGCCCCACCCGGGCTCCGCCGCCCCCGAGCCGCAGTTCGCCGACCGGAGCTACCGCTCCGTGCCCGGCATCATCTCCGGCGTCATGCTGCTCGCCGTGGCCGGCTGGCTGATCGTCGACGCGGTGATCAGCGGCACCGGGAAGACGCCGTGGATCGCGCTGGCCGCCGCCCCGGTGTTCGCCCTCCCGGTCTTCGCGTACACCCTGCGGCCGGTGGTCTACGCGAACGAGCGCCGGCTGCTCGTCCGCAACCCGCTGCGCACGGTCGAGGCGCCGTGGGCCGCCGTCGAGGGACTGCGGGCCGGGTACTCGGTCGAGCTCTTCGCGGGCGGCAAGAAGTACCAGGTCTGGGCGGTCCCGGTGTCGCTGCGCCAGCGCAAGCGGGCCAACCGGCAGGCGGCCCGCGCCGCCGCCGCGGGCGACCCGGTCATCTCCGGCGGCCGGCCGCGCCCCGAGAGCGGACGGCCGTCCAACCCGTCGGCCGGCCGCGCGGCCAGGGCGGGCGACGCGGATCCGACCCGCGCCTGGTCCGACCAGGTGGTCGACTCCCTGCAGGAGCTGGCCGAGCGCAACGCGGCCCGCCCGGACGCGGCCGGCTCGGTCTCCGTCCGCTGGTGCTGGTGGATCATCGCGCCGACCCTGGCGGGCCTGGCGGCCATGATCGTGCTGATCGTCGCCGGCTGACCCCCTCACCCTCACCGCTGTCGGGCCCCCTCCGGGCCGCCGCGGCCCTCCCGGGCCGGGCACCCGGAGGGGGCCGACTGCTCTCCGGGGCATCGGTGCGGCGGCTCACCGGCTCGTCGGTGGATCGGCGCGGCGAGACCCACCGGCTCACCGGCTCACCGCTCTCTCAGGGCCGCCGCCTCGACGGAGTACCCCTGCCCGCTGGACCGCGGGTGGCAGGTGGGCGCCCGGGTGAGCGGGCGGGCGAGTCGGCAGGGTGCGCGGACCGGCAGCGTTGGCCGACCGGCGACCGGCGGGCGAATGCGGCTGGCGGGTGGCGGGTGGCGGCGGGCGGTGAGCGGCGAGGCGGTGGGTGCCGGAGCGAAGACCGGGCGGACATGCCGGACGGGCGCCCCCGGCAGGTGCCGGGAGACGCCCGTCCGGGGTCGTCTCGGTTGCCTCAGCCGACTCGTCGACCGGACCGCGCGTCGGTGGCCGCGACGCTCAGATGCCCGCGGCGGCCGCGAGGTCGCGCTTGACCGCGTCGAGCAGCGCGGCGGCGCGTTCGCGGGTTCCGGCGAGCGCGGCGGCGTCGGCGACCGGGAGGACGACCTCCAGGTAGCACTTCAGCTTGGGCTCGGTGCCGGAGGGCCGGACCACGATCCGGGCCGAACGGACCTCGTCGCCCGTCAGGTAGTAGCGCAGGCCGTCGGTGGGGGGCAGGTCGGCGGACCCGGCGGTCAGGTCGTCGGCCCGGGTGACCAGCAGGCCGGCCAGCACGGTCGGCGGCTTGTCGCGCAGGCGCTGCATGGCGTCGGCGATCAGCGACAGGTCCTCGACCCGGGCCGACAGCTGGTCGGTGGCGTGCAGGCCGTGTTCCAGCGCCAGGTCGTCCAGCAGGTCGGTCAGGGTACGGCCGCTGCGCTTGAGGGTGGCGGCGAGTTCGGCGACCAGCAGGGCGGCGGTGATGCCGTCCTTGTCGGCGACGCCCTCGGGGTCGACGCAGTAGCCGAGCGCCTCCTCGTAGCCGTAGCGCAGGCCCTCGGCGCGGGAGATCCACTTGAAGCCGGTCAGGGTCTCGGCGTAGCCGAGCCCGGCGGCCTCGGCGATCCGGCCGAGCAGGGTGGAGGAGACGATCGTGGTGGCGAAGGTGCCGGCCGCGCGTTTGGCGACCAGGGCGGAGCCGAGCAGGACGCCGACGTCGTCGCCGCGCAGCATCCGCCAGCCGCCGTTGCCGGTCTCGGGGACGGCCACCGCGCAGCGGTCGGCGTCGGGGTCATTGGCGATCACGATGTCGGGGCGGGCCGCGGCGGCGGTGCGGAACGCGAGGTCCATCGCGCCCGGCTCCTCCGGGTTGGGGAAGGCCACGGTCGGGAAGTCCGGGTCCGGCTCGGCCTGTTCGGCGACCACGGTCGGGGCCGGGAAGCCGGCCCGCTCGAACGCGGCCAGCAGGACGTCCCGGCCGACGCCGTGCATCGGGGTGTACACCACGTCCAGGTCGCGCGGGCTGCTCGGGTCGACGGTGGAGACGGCGCGGGCCAGGTACGCGTCGATGACGTCCTCGCCGAGCACCTCCCAGCCGGACTCGGCGCGCGGGACCTCGTCGAGCGAGCCGATCGCGTCGATCTCGGCGGCGATGCCGTGGTCGGCGGGCGGGACGATCTGCGAGCCGTCGCCCAGGTAGACCTTGTAGCCGTTGTCCTGCGGCGGGTTGTGGCTGGCGGTGACGGTGACACCGGCGGCGGCGCCCAGGTGCTTGATGGCGAAGGCGAGGACGGGCGTGGGCAGCGCGCGGGGCAGCAGGGCGGCGCGCAGGCCGGCGCCCACCACCACGGCGGCGGTGTCGACGGCGAAGTCGTACGACTTGTGGCGCGCGTCGTAGCCGATCACCACCAGGTCGCCGAGGTTCTCCTTGCGCACGTACGCGGCCAGGCCGGCGGCGGCCCGGATCACGACGGCGCGGTTCATCCGCATCGGGCCGGCGCCGAGTTCGCCGCGCAGGCCGGCCGTGCCGAACTGCAGGCGGTCCGCGAAGCGCTCGCTCAGCTGCGACCAGGCGAGGCGCTCGCCGGACTCGGCGTCGGGGCCCTCGGCGGCGGCGAGCAGCGCGGACAGCTCGGCGCGGGTCTGCGGGTCCGGGTCCTCGGCGAGCCAGGCCCGGGCTCGGGCGAGGAGATCGGTGGTGTGGGCCTGAGGCATTGGGCTGCCAGCTCCTCTGGGGTTGATGTGAATGGGGGGCCGTCGGAGCGATGTCGGATGACAGATATCAAAATCTGTCATCCGACATCTGCCCGACGGCCCCTGCCTACTGATTCTGCGTCAGCGGACGCTCAGATCCGCTCAAGGACCTTCCCCAGCAGCGCGCCCATCCGCTCGGCCGAGGCCTTGCCGGCCTCCAGCACCTCTTCGTGGTTGAGCGGCTCGCCCGTCATGCCGGCGGCCAGGTTGGTCACCAGCGAGATGCCCAGCACCTCGGCGCCGGCCTCGCGGGCGGCGATGGCCTCCAGGGTGGTCGACATGCCGACCAGCTCGCCGCCGATCACCCGGGCCATGTTCACCTCGGCCGGGGTCTCGTAGTGCGGGCCGCGGAACTGCACGTACACGGCCTCGTCCAGGCTCGGGTCCACCTCGCGGCACAGCTCGCGCAGCCGCTTGGAGTAGAGGTCCGTGAGGTCCACGAAGTTGGCGCCGACGATCGGCGAGTCCGCGGTGAGGTTGATGTGGTCGCTGATCAGCACCGGCTGGCCGGGGACCCAGCCCTGGCGCAGGCCGCCGCAGCCGTTGGTCAGCACGATGGTCTTGCAGCCGGCGGCGGCGGCGGTGCGCACACCGTGCACCACGGTGGCCACGCCGTGGCCCTCGTAGTAGTGGTTGCGGCCGAGGAAGATCAGGGCCCGCTTGTCGCCGGAGCCGTCCGAGCCCGGGATCCGGACCGAGCGGATCTTGCCGGCGTGGCCGGCCACCGCGGGGGCGGGGAAACCGGGGAGCTCGGTGACCGCGAACTCGGCCACGGTCTCGCCCAGTGCGTCGGCGGCCGGCACCCAGCCGGAGCCCATCACCAGGGCGACGTCGTGGCGCTCGGCACCGGTCAGCTCGCGCAGGCGCACGGCGGCGTCCTGGGCGGCGGCGTAGGGGTCGGCGGAGACGACCGACTGAGGAGATACGTTCACACAACCGAGGATAGACGCGATTCGCCTACGCGCGTAGACCAACGCGCCAAGGCATGCCGGATCGTTACCCGGATGACCTAAAACAACAGGTGGGGACCGGAATCCCGGCCACCGGCCTGGAGCAACCTCCGAGCGGACCCGCCCGGACGCCCCCGCCGTGCGCCGCCGCCGCGTCCGAGCGGTGTCAGCAGGGCCGGCGCCGCAGGTCCGACACGTAGTCGTCCGGTGCGCCGGCGCTCTCCGCCGCGTCCGCGATCAGGCCGAGGTAGCGGGCCGCGGGCAGCCCGCCCTCGTAGTCGTTCAGCACGTAGGTCCACACCGGCACCTCGCCGTCCAGGGTCTGCGCCCGGAGCCGGATCTTGCGGTAGATGCCCAGCTGGACGCCCTCCCAGCGGTCCAGTCCGTCGCTGTCCATCGGCGCGACGTCGTAGAGGGAGACGAAGACCTGGTCCTTCTCGTCCTCCACCACGGTGGCCAGCGAGCCCTCCCAGCCGAGGTGTTCGCCGCCGAAGGTCAGCCGCCATCCGGTCAGCCAGCCGGTGCCGCGCAGCGGGGAGTGCGGCGCGCGCCGGCTCATCTGCCGGGCGTCGAGGTTCGTGGCGTACGCGGCGTAGAGCGACATGGTCGTCAGCCTACGGGAGATCACCCGGCGGCCGAGGCCGGGAGGTGTTCACCGTCACATCCGCGGCGGTGCGCGTGGAATCAACGCCCCCGGCGTGGCGGCGGATGCGGCATGCGGGACAATGGAGCACGTGACTCGGATCGTGATCATCGGTGGCGGACCCGGCGGATACGAGGCGGCCCTGGTGGCAGCCCAGCTCGGCGCGGAGGTGACCGTCGTCGACCGCGACGGTCTGGGCGGATCGGCGGTGCTGACGGACTGCGTCCCGTCCAAGACCCTGATCGCCACGGCCGAGGTGATGACCACCTTCGACAGCTCCTACGAGGAGCTGGGCATCATCGTGGCGGACGACACCCCGCCGCTCGAGCGCGCGGCCCGGGTGGTCGGCGTGGACCTCGGCAAGGTGAACCGACGGGTGAAGCGGCTCGCCATCGCGCAGTCGCACGACATCACCCAGGCGGTCACCCGGGCCGGTGTGACGGTGCTGCGCGGCCGCGGCCGGCTCGGCGCCGGCGGGCAGGCGGTGGACGGCTCCCGCGAGGTGCTGGTGGACCGCGAGGACGGCGGCACCGAGGCGCTGCGCGCCGACGCGGTGCTGATCGCCACCGGGGTGCGCCCGCGCGAGCTGCCGGACGCCCGGCCGGACGGCGAGCGGATCCTCGCCTGGACCCAGGTCTACGACCTGGAGGAGCTGCCGCAGGAGCTGATCGTGGTCGGCTCCGGCGTCACCGGCGCCGAGTTCGCCGGCGCGTACCAGGCGCTCGGCTCCAAGGTCACCCTGGTCTCCTCCCGCGACCGGGTGCTGCCCGGCGAGGACCCGGACGCCGCCGAGGTGCTGGAGGAGGTCTTCCGCCGCCGCGGCATGAACGTGATGAGCCGCTCCCGCGCGGAGACCGCCAAGCGCGTCGGCGACCAGGTCGAGGTCACCCTGGCCGACGGCCGGGTGATCAAGGGCACGCACTGTCTGATGGCGGTCGGCTCGATCCCCAACACCGCCGACATGGGTCTGGAGGAGGCGGGCGTCAAGCTCAACGACTGGGGCCAGATCAAGGTCGACCGGGTCTCCCGGACCTCCGCCCCGGGCGTGTACGCGGCCGGTGACTGCACCGGTGTCTTCATGCTCGCCTCGGTCGCCGCGATGCAGGGCCGGATCGCGATGTACCACGCGCTCGGCGACGCGGTGCAGCCGCTCAACCTGAAGACGGTCTCCTCCAACGTCTTCACCGACCCGGAGATCGCCACGGTCGGCTACACCGCCGCCGACGTCTCCTGCGGCAAGATGGACGCCGTCGAGGTCAAGCTGCCGCTGCGGGGCAACCCGCGGGCCAAGATGCAGGGCATCCGGGACGGTTTCGTCAAGCTGTTCTGCCGCCCGGGCACCGGCATCGTGGTCGGCGGCGTGGTGGTCTCGCCGCGCGCCAGCGAGCTCATCCACTCGATCTCGCTCGCGGTGGACAACAACTTGACGGTCGAACAGGTGGCCAGCGCGTTCACGGTCTACCCCTCGCTCTCCGGCTCCACCGCCGAGGCCGCCCGGCAGTTGCACATCCGCAGGCGCGAGGACTCCGACTCCTGACCCGTGCAGTCCAGTTGAGGCGGTCGCCGACGGCGGCCGCCTCCGCCGTTCCCGGCCGATCCCACCCGGACGGTGGAGCGCGTCACCGGCGGGCAGCGGCGCGCATTGTACGGTCGCGCGCTGGGCCGAGGTGAGCAATTCCCGCTACCAGCTGCAAACGCCTGAAAGCAGACGGTCATTCAGTTACCGTCGGTTCTGTGTTTGCAGCAGAACGTCGCCAGTTGATCCTCGAGATGGTGCGCGCCAACGGAGCGGTCTCGCTCCGGGAATTGGCCCGTGTCGTCCAGACCTCCGAAGTCACCGTCCGTCGGGACGTCCGGGCGCTGGAGGCCGAAGGGCTGCTCGACCGCCGGCACGGCGGCGCGGTGCTCCCCGGCGGCTTCAGCCGGGAGCCCGGCTATCCGCAGAAGACCCATCTCGCCGCCGCCGAGAAGAGCGCCATCGCCGACCTGGCCGCAGGCCTGGTCGAGGAGGGCGACGCGGTGGTGGTCGGCGCGGGCACCACCACGCAGGAGCTGGCCCGTCGGCTGGCCCGGGTCCCGGGCCTGACGGTGGTCACCAACTCGCTGCTGGTCGCCCAGGCGCTGGCCCACGCCAACCGGGTGGAGGTGGTGATGACCGGCGGCACCCTGCGGGGCTCCAACTACGCCCTGGTGGGCAGTGGGGCCGAGCAGTCCCTGCACGGTCTGCGGGTCTCCAAGGCCTTCATCTCCGGCAGCGGCCTGACCGCCGAGCGCGGCCTGTCCACCACCAACATGCTCTCCGCCAGCGTCGACCGCGCCCTGGTCCAGGCGGCCACCGAGGTGATCGTGCTCGCGGACCACACCAAGCTCGGTGCCGACACCATGTTCCAGACCGTGCCGACCGAGGCGATCACCCACCTGGTGACGGACGAGCAGTCCACCGCCGACGACACCACCGCCTGCGAGCTGAGCGCGCTGGCCGACTGCGGGGTGCGGATCTCGGTGGCCCCGACCGGGCTGCCCCCGGAGCCGGTGGGGCACGGCGGCGGGGAGCGCCACCAGTCGGCGCTGTCCGGCCCAGGGGCTCCGCGCCGGGTCGCCCCGCCGCCGGGTGGCGCGCCGTTGCCGGGCCAGCGCCGCCCCGGCGCGCACAGCGGCCCGCCGGGCCAGCTGTCGGGCCGGCTCGCCGAACTGGGCGGGCCCCGGGTCCGCTAGGACCGAGGACCCGCCCAGCGGGTACGGCGGGCGGTCAGGCGCCGCTCGTCGCCTCCGCCGCCAGCTCCCTGGCGGCCCGGCGGCGCTGCACCAGCGGCGCGGCGGCCAGCACCAGCGCGGCCGCGGCCAGCGACAGGTACATCTGCTGGCGGCCGTCGGGGTCGGTGAACATGTAGACCATCACGAAGCCGATCAGGCCGATGGTGGCCCAGGTCAGGTACGGGTACAGCCACATCCGGACGGTCAGCCGCTCGGGCGACTCACGCTCGATGATCTTCCGCATCCGCAGCTGCGAGAAGCAGATCACCATCCAGACGAACAGGGCGATGGCGCCCGAGGAGTTCAGCAGGAACTGGAACACGGTCTTCGGCGAGGTGTAGTTGAAGAACACCGCGACGAAGCCGAAGACCACCGAGGACAGGATCGCGACGGTCGGCACGCCGCGGCTGCTGACCTTGGCGAAGGCGGCGGGCGCGTCGCCCCGGCGGCCGAGCGAGAAGGCCATCCGGGAGGCCGTGTACAGGCCCGAGTTGAGGCAGGACAGCACGGCGGTCAGCACGATGACGTCCATCACCCGGCCCGCACCGGGGATGCCGACGTGCTCCAGCACGGCCACGTACGGGCTCTTCCTGACGTCCGCGGAGTCCCAGGGCAGCAGGGTGACCACGATCAGGATCGAGCCCAGGTAGAAGATGCCGATCCGCCAGATCACGCTGTTGGTGGCCTTGCTGACGGCCTTCTCCGGGTCGGCGGACTCGCCGGCGGCGAGGGTGACGATCTCGCTGCCCATGAAGGCGAAGACCACGGTGAGCATGCCGGTGAAGACGGCGCCGACGCCGTGCGGCAGGAAGCCGCCGTGGCCGGTCAGGTTGCTGGTGCCGACCGCGTGGGTGCCGGGCAGCAGCCCGAACACGGCCAGCACGCCGATCACGATGAAGGCCGCGATGGCCACCACCTTGATCCCGGCGAACCAGAACTCGAACTCGCCGTAGGAGGCGACCGAGCCCAGGTTGGTCGCGGTCAGCACGGCCATCACCAGCAGGGCGAAGGCCCACTGCGGGACGGCGGGCATCCAGCCGTTGAGGATCTTGGCGCCGGCGGTGGCCTCCACGGCCAGCACGACCACCCAGAAGAACCAGTAGAGCCACCCGATCGAGAAGCCGGCCCAGCGTCCCAGCGCCCGGTCCGCGTACGCGGAGAAGGAGCCGCTCTGCGGGTCGGCCGCGGCCATCTCGCCGAGCATCCGCATCACCATCACGACCAGCACGCCGGCCAGGGTGTACGAGAGCAGGATGCCCGGCCCGGTGGAGGCGATGCCGGCGCCGGAGCCGACGAAGAGTCCGGCGCCGATCACACCGCCGATGGCGATCATCGACAGGTGGCGGTTCTTGAGCCCGGCGTGCAGCTCGCCGCCGGGGTTGCCGGCGGTGGCCTCGGGGCCGGTCCTGGTGCGCTGGGTGGTGTCCGCGCTCATGAGGAGGTACTGCCTTTCCCGCGCGAACCCGGACCCTCGGCCACTGCTGCCGGAGGGATGTGGGGACGGAATCACGCGATTCGGGCAAACTAGCGGCTACGTCCGGGTATCGGAATCCCCATCACCGAATACCGACGAGTACCGCGCACTCGTCACACCGATGAGCCGCTGTCGTGACCTTGTCACCCACTGTCAGAAGACCTCCCCGTGGCGGCGCCCGGAAACGGACCGGTCCGGACCCCCGTGGCGGGGATCCGGACCGGTCCGTGGCACCGACGCGGGGTCAGTCCTTGATCTCGCAGAGCGCCGCGCCGCTGCTGACGCTGGCGCCGACCTCGGCCTTGAGGCCGACGATGGTCCCGGCCTTGTGCGCGTTGAGCGGCTGCTCCATCTTCATCGCCTCCAGGACGACGATCAGCTCGCCCTCGGCGACGGTCTGGCCCTCCGTCACCGCCACCTTCACGATGGTGCCCTGCATCGGCGAGGCCAGGGTGTCACCGCTGACCGCCGAGCCGGCCTTCTTGGCACCCGCGCGGCGCTTGGTCTTGGCCGCGGCGCCACCGGCGGCCGGGGCGCTGGAGACGCCCAGCGAGGAGGGCAGCGAGACCTCGATCCGCTTGCCGCCGACCTCGACCACCACGGTCTCCCGCTGGTCCGCCTCCTCGGCGTCCCCGCCCGCGCCGGTGAAGGCGGGGATGGTGTTGTCGAACTCGGTCTCGATCCAGCGGGTGTAGACCGTGAACGGCTCGTCGCTGCCGTGCACCTCGGGCGCGAACGCCGGGTCGGTGACGACCGCCTGGTGGAACGGGATGGCCGTGGCCATGCCCTCCACCTTGAACTCCGCCAGCGCGCGGGCCGCGCGCTGCAGCGCCTGCTTGCGGGTGGCGCCGGTGACGATCAGCTTGGCCAGCAGCGAGTCCCAGGCCGGGCCGATCACCGAGCCGCTCTCCACGCCCGCGTCCAGCCGCACGCCCGGGCCGGACGGCGGCGCGAACAGCGTCACCGTGCCGGGGGCCGGCAGGAAGTTGCGGCCCGGGTCCTCACCGTTGATCCGGAACTCGATCGAGTGACCGCGGACCTCCGGGTCGTCGTAGCCGAGCTCCTCGCCGTCCGCGATCCGGAACATCTCGCGGACCAGGTCGATCCCGGTGACCTCCTCGGAGACCGGGTGCTCGACCTGCAGGCGGGTGTTGACCTCCAGGAAGGAGATCAGCCCGTCCTGGGAGACCAGGAACTCGCAGGTGCCGGCGCCGACGTAGCCGGCCTCGCGCAGGATCGCCTTGGACGCCCGGTACAGCTCGGCGTTCTGCTCGGCGGTCAGGAACGGCGCGGGGGCCTCCTCGACCAGCTTCTGGTGGCGCCGCTGCAGCGAGCAGTCACGGGTCGAGACGATCACCACGTTGCCGTGCTGGTCGGCCAGACACTGGGTCTCGACGTGCCGCGGGTTGTCCAGGTACTGCTCGACGAAGCACTCGCCGCGGCCGAAGGCGGCGACCGCCTCGCGGACCGCGGAGTCGAACAGCTCCGGGATCTCCTCCAGCGTGCGGGCGACCTTGAGGCCGCGGCCGCCGCCGCCGAAGGCCGCCTTGATGGCGACCGGCAGACCGTGCTCCCGGGCGAAGGCGACGACCTCGTCGGCGCCGCCGACCGGGTCCGCGGTGCCGGCGACCAGGGGCGCGCCGGCCCGCTGGGCCACGTGCCGGGCGGTGACCTTGTCACCGAGGTCGCGGATGGCCTGCGGCGGCGGGCCGATCCAGGTCAGGCCGGCGTCCAGGACGGCCTGGGCGAACTCCGCGTTCTCGGACAGGAAGCCGTAACCGGGGTGGACGGCGTCCGCGCCGGAGTCGGCGGCGGCCTTCAGGACCTTGGCGATGTCCAGGTAGCTGGTGGCCGGGGTGTCGCCGCCGAGCGCGTAGGCCTCGTCGGCCGCGCGGACGTGCAGCGCGTCCCGGTCCGGCTCGGCGTACACGGCGACGCTGGCGATACCGGAGTCCCGGCAGGCCCGGGCGACCCGGACGGCGATTTCTCCGCGGTTGGCGATGAGCACCTTGCGCACTGTGGCTCCCTTCTTGAACCTCGTTGAGTCTAGGGATTGCTGGGTGGTACCGGCGAGTAGCCCCAGGTGGTGAGCTAGCCCACGCGGAGCGTGACCCGCTGATGTGATCATCCGGTCACGCAGTGGGACACCTCGCTGGTGGCGAGGTTACGCGGGCCCGTAGAGCCGGGCCCGCGGGCGGCTCGAGCCGCGCGGTCGGGCGTGTGGTCTTGGCCACATGAAGGTCCCTCAGGCGGCCACCGGCGCCGTGCGGGCGGTCGCGGCCGCGGTGACGTCGGCGACCGGCTCGACCACGTCGGGTCCGTACGCCCGGGCGTTGACCACCCGCAGGACCAGCGCGAAGGTGCCGTCCTTGCCGTGCCGCCGGGCCAGGGCGCGGTGGTTGGCCACCAGGTGGCGCACCGCCGCGTGGTTGGAGGTCGCGGTCTGGCCGGCTATCAGGAACACCGGGCGGCTCTCCGGCCGCGGGTGCAGCCGGGCCAGCAGGACGTAGGTCTCCCCGCCGGGCGCGGCGTCCGGGTGCACGTAGGCGAACTCGCGGTCGCCCACCTTGATGGTGGTGTCCCCGTACGGGCCGTCCGGGTTCTGCACCGCGAAGTCGACGCCGGGCAGCCAGGAGGCCAGGTGGGCCGCGGTGCGGGCGTTGCTGGCCGGTCCGCCGAGGCAGAACTCGGCCTTGCCGCCGAGCCCTTGGCGGACCTGGTCGTGCGCCACCACCTCGGCCTGCGCCCCGCACTCCTTGACCAGCGCGGACAGCTCCATCAGCGCGTACACGTCGTTGCGCGACACGCTCTTGGAGCTGTGCGAGGCGGCGTGGTGGTTGACCACCAGCAGGCACTCGGTGCCGGCGGGCATCCCGAAGAACTCCCGGACCCGGCCGAGCAGCCGCCGGCGGCGCACGCTCTGCGCGAGCCAGCCGAGGCCGGCACTGAGGGCGCTGGCGACGAGGCCGAGCACCACGTTCAGCACGCTGTCGGTCATCATCGCGCCTCCTTCCGGTCCGACGGCTGCGCCAGCCTAGCGGCGGAGCCGGGCCGGGGTCGGTGGGTCACTGCGACAGATGTGCGGGGCGGGTTCTGTCCGTATCCGCAACGGGAAAACGGACCGATGTGCTCCGGATCGGTCGTGCCGCAACCGTAATGGTCCAGACCATTGACGCTCGTGAGCCCCGCTCCCTACCGTGCAGCGCACGGCCCGACCGGGCCGGACGGCCGAGAACACGGGGGAGTCATGAAGCGGTTCAGCATGTCCGCGGCCGGGGCGGCGGCCCTGGCCCTGCTGCTCGCCGGGTGCGGCGGCGCGGGGGCGGGTGCGGACGCGGCCGCCCCGCCCTCGCCGACCGCCCGGGTCGTCACCTACGGCTGCCTGACGAAGGACCAGGGCGCCAAGGGGGCGGTCAGCATCCCGAGCGACCTCAGCACGGTGGACGCCTACTTCCGCGACTCGGACGCGGGCGGCGCCAAGGTCGCGGTCGTCCTCTCGCACCAGAACGGCGGCAGCCTCTGCGACTGGATCCCCTACCTGGACGCGTTCACCGGGGCGGGGTACGCGGTGCTGCCCTTCACCGCCAACGGGGACGTCGCCACCGGCATCCGGTCGGCCACCGGCTACCTCAGGGACAAGGGGGTGGCCCGGGTGGTCCTGATCGGCGCGTCCAAGGGCGGCACCGGTTCGCTGGTGGCCGGGGCGCTGCCGGACAGCCCGCTGCCGGTGGCCGCGGTGGTCTCGCTGAGCGGCCCCGAGTCCTTCGGCGCCGACAACGCCGCGACCGCGGTGAAGCGGCTGGCGGCGCCGGTGTTCTTCGCCGCCGAGGAGCACGACGGCCCGTTCCCCGGCAACGCGAGGAGCCTGCACGCGGCGGCGGTCTCGGCCGACAAGAAGCTGAAGATCTACCCGGGCGCCGACCACGGGGCCGCCCTGCTCGCCGACGGCGCGCTGCCCGACGTCCAGGCCTTCCTCGCCGAGTACGCGCCGCCGACGGGCTGATCCGGCCGGGCGCGCCGGTGCTCGCGGCGCGCCCCTCACGGACTCAGGCCCAGAGGTCGGTGATCCGCACGTCCAGCTCGGCGAGCAGCCGGCGCAGCAGCGGCAGCGAGAGCCCGATCACGTTGCCGGGGTCGCCGTCGATGCCCTCGACGAACGGCGCCGAGCGCCCGTCCAGGGTGAACGCCCCGGCCACGTGCAGCGGTTCGCCGCTGGCGATGTAGGCGGCCAGCTCGGTGTCGTCGGGGGTGCCGAAGCGGACCGTGGTGGACGCGGTCGCCGAGACCTGGCGGCCGTTGGCGGTGTCGATCACGCAGTGGCCGGTGCGCAGCACCCCGGAGCGGCCGCGCATGGACTGCCAGCGCCGCAGTGCCTCGTCCTCGTCGGCGGGCTTGCCGAGCGCCTCGCCGTCGAGTTCCAGGACCGAGTCGCAGCCGATCACCAGTTCGCCGTCGGTGAGGCCCGCGGCGACCGCCTCCGCCTTGGCCACGGCGAGCACCAGGGCGAGTTCGGCGGGGGTGGGGGCGCTGAGCGAGTCCTCGTCGAAGCCGCTGACCTGCACCCGGGGGTCGAGCCCCGCTTGACGCAGGAGCCCGAGGCGGGCGGGGGAGGCGGAGGCGAGTACCAGGGTGCGGCGGTCGGTCATGCGCCAAGCCTAGGGGCTCGGAGCCCGGTCAGGGCGCCGCTCTGAGCATCAGCAGCAGGGCCGCCAGGACGGTGACGGCGCCGAGCAGCAGGCCCGCGCGGTGCAGCTTGCGCTGTACCCGGCGGGCTTCGGGCGAGGGCTCGTCGCGAGGGTCTGACCAGAGCACCTCGCCAGCTTGCGGCGCCGCCGCCGGGCCCGCCTGAGTACGCGTACTCACTTTCGTCCGCCGACGGGGCCCGGGTGCCCGACCGTTCGTCAGTTGTGCCCGCGCTGTGACGATCTGTTACGGGCGCGTGAAATCGGGCGGTGCGGGATTGCGGTCACTACTTAGCTTAGGCAACCCTAAGTGAGTTCCCCGGCCCGATCCCCCCTCACGAGGAGTCGTCCCCCATGCCCTTCGCCCCCCGCGAGGCCGTCGAGACCGTACGGCCGCACGCCCTCGGCCTGTTCAGAATCGTCACCGGCCTGCTCTTCGCCTGCCACGGCGCCGCCTCGCTGTTCGGCGTGCTCGGCGGGGCGGGCGGGGACGGCTCCACCGTCGCCGGCTGGGTCTGGCCCGGCTTCTACGCGGCCGTGATCCAGCTGGTCGGCGGCGTCCTGGTGCTGCTCGGTGTCGGCACCCGGGTGGCCGCCCTGGTCTGCTCGGGCTCGATGGCCTACGCCTACTTCAGCGTCCACCAGGAGCACGGCCTGTGGCCGATCCAGAACCACGGCGAGGCCGCCGCGCTCTACGCCTGGGTCTTCCTGCTGCTGGTGTTCACCGGCCCGGGCAGCCTGGCGCTGGGCACCGTGCTGGGCCGGATCGGCCGTCCGGCCGCCGAGGAGCCGGCCACCGCCACCGCCTGACCCCGCGGGCGCAGACGGAAGGGTCCCCGGCCGCAGCGGCCGGGGACCCGATTGGTCGTGCACGGGACGTCAGTGCGCCCAGCCGGACGTCCGCCAGGCGGCGGCGCCGGGCCGCAGCACCGGCCGCAGCTTGCGGGCGTGGTCGTTCCACGGGGTGGCCGGGCCGCCCGCCCGGCGGGCCGCCTCGGCGGCGGCCTGCGCGGCGGCGGCCCGGGCTGAGACCACCGCCAGGACGGTGGCCAGCTCCTCGGGGGTCGGCTGCCCGTGCAGCACTTGGATCGGGGGCATGGATCCATCCTCTCCCTTCGGGGCCTACAGCGGAATGTTGCCGTGCTTCTTGGGCGGCAGGGTCTCGCGCTTGCCGCGCAGCGCCCGCAGGCCGCGGACGATGTGCCGGCGGGTCTCGCTGGGCGCGATCACCGCGTCCACGTAGCCGCGCTCGGCGGCCAGGTACGGGTTGAGCAGGGTGTCCTCGTACGAGGCCAGCAGCTCGGCCCGCTTGGCCTCGGCGTCCTCGGCGGCGGCGATCTCGCGCCGGTGCAGGATGTTGACCGCGCCCTGGGCGCCCATCACCGCGATCTGCGCGGTCGGCCAGGCCAGGTTGAGGTCGGCGCCCAGGTGCTTGGAGCCCATCACGTCGTAGGCGCCGCCGAAGGCCTTGCGGGTGATCACGGTGATCAGCGGCACGGTGGCCTCGGCGTAGGCGTAGATCAGCTTGGCGCCGCGCCGGATGATGCCGTCCCACTCCTGGCCGGTGCCGGGCAGGAAGCCGGGCACGTCGACGAAGGTCAGCACCGGGATGTTGAAGGCGTCACAGGTGCGCACGAAGCGGGCGGCCTTCTCGCTGGCCGCGATGTCCAGGCAGCCGGCCAGGTTCATCGGCTGGTTGCCGACGATGCCGACCGGGTGGCCCTCGACCCGGCCGAAGCCGGTCAGGATGTTGCCCGCGTACAGCCCCTGGACCTCCAGGAACTCGCCGTCGTCGAGGATGTGCTCGATCACGGTGTGCATGTCGTACGGCTGGTTGGCCGAGTCCGGCACCAGGGTGTCGAGCGCCAGGTCCTCGTCGGTGAGCGAGAGGTCGGCCTGCTCGGGGACGACCGGCGGGTCGGAGAGGTTGTTGGAGGGCAGGTACGACAGCAGGTTCTTGACGTACTCGATCGCCTCCTTCTCGTCCGCGGCCAGGTAGTGGGCGTTGCCGGACTTGGTGTTGTGGGTGCGGGCGCCGCCCAGCTCCTCCATGCCGACGTCCTCGCCGGTGACCGTCTTGATCACGTCGGGGCCGGTGATGAACATGTGCGAGGTCTGGTCGGCCATCACCACGAAGTCGGTGACGGCGGGGGAGTAGACCGCGCCGCCCGCGCAGGGGCCCATGATCAGCGAGATCTGCGGGATCACCCCGGAGGCGTGTACGTTGCGGCGGAAGATCTCGCCGTACAGGCCGAGCGAGACCACGCCCTCCTGGATCCGGGCGCCGCCGGAGTCGTTGATGCCGATCATCGGGCAGCCGGTCTTCAGCGCGAAGTCCATCACCTTGACGATCTTCTCGCCGAACACCTCGCCGAGCGAACCGCCGAAGACCGTGAAGTCCTGGGCGAACACGGCCACCTGGCGGCCGTCGACGGTGCCGTAACCGGTCACCACGCCGTCGCCGTACGGGCGGGTCTTCTCCTGCCCGAAATTGGTCGAGCGGTGCCGGGCGAACTCGTCGAACTCCACGAAGGAGTCCTCGTCGAGCAGCTCGGTCACCCGCTCACGGGCCGTCAGCTTGCCCTTGGCGTGCTGCTTCTCGACGGCGGCGGCGGAACCTGAGTGCACCGCCTCGTCGAGCCGGCGCCGCAGGTCGGCCAGCTTTCCGGCGGTGGTGTGCGGGTCGTACGGGGCCTCGGTCATCCGGTGGCTCTCCCTGGTCCATGGGCCGCGGCCTGACGCAGGGGTGGGATTCCGGGCAGGGCGGCGCTGCGAACTACCGCCTAGTAGCGTAGCCAGCGCCGGGCCGTTCCGGTTATGGCAGGCGACACAGTGTGTCCGGGCGCGTTCTGCGCGATGATGGGGCGGCTTACGGCCGGTGCCGGGAGGCCCGGGGCCGTCACGGTGAAGCCGCTCGCGTCGCGGCCGGCCGGCTGACGCTCCGTCGGTACGCTGGCTCGGTGACCGAGCCCACCGAGCCCACCCCTCCCCGCCGCAGCGGTCTGCGTGGCTTCGGCCACGACGGCCCCTCCCCCTGGACCGACCTCGACCGGCCGCCGCTGGACGCCACCGTGCTGCGCCGGGACCTGGTCCTGCCGGGCGCGCTGTGGACCGCCCTGGACGTCGTCGCCGACACCGGGTCGACCAACACCGACCTGGCCGCCCGGGCCAAGGAGGGTGCACCCGAGGGGGCCGTCCTGCTCGCCGAGGAGCAGACCGCCGGCCGCGGCCGCCTGGACCGCCGGTGGAGCGCCCCGGCCCGCTCCGGCCTCTTCCTGTCGCTGCTGCTGCGCCCCGCCGGCGTCCCCGTCGAGCGCTACGGCTGGCTGCCGATCCTGACCGGGGTGGCCGCCGCCTCGGTGCTGGAGCGGGTCGCCGAGGTCGAGACCGGCCTGAAGTGGCCCAACGACCTGCTGGTGACCGTGGACGGCGCCGAGCGCAAGGTCGGCGGCATCCTCACCGAGCTCGCCGACGGCGCCGTGGTGGTCGGCCTCGGGATCAACGTCTCGCTGCGCGCCGACGAACTGCCGGTGCCCGCCGCGACCTCGCTGGCGCTGGCCGGCGCCGCCGTCACCGACCGGCAGACCCTGCTGCGCGCCCTGCTGCGCGAGTTCGCCGACCTGTACGGGGAGTGGACCCGGGCGGCCGGTGACCCGCACGCCAGCGGCCTGCTGCCCGCCTACACCGCCCGCTGCACCAGCCTGGGCCGCCCGGTCCGGGTCCAGCTGCCGGGCGGGCGCGAACTGCACGGCGAGGCGGTCGCGGTGGACGCCGACGGCCGCCTGGTGGTCCGCACCGCCGGCGGCGAACGCCACCCGGTGGCGGCCGGCGACGTGGTGCACGTCCGCCCGGAACCGTCCTGACCGGCGCTCCCGCCGTCCGGCGCGGGCCCGGTCCGGGCCCGCGCCGGGGCACCCCCGCACAGCTCAGGAGACATGTCCTGCATTTCCGTGCGAACATTCCACCTGGCAGCGGTGTGAGGCGCGCCACTACCCGCGCGGGGGTCGTGCGCCACGGGACAGGCAGGACATGAGGCAAGTGCGGCGACCGCACGGGGACGGATCGGTGGCAGACGAGAGCGGCGGCGACGGGCGGGACGACGACGACCAGACGGTCGCACTCGACCTGGAGCGGCTGATCCTGGACGCGCCCCGCCGGTACACCCCGTACCAGGCGGCCCGCGCCGCCGACGTGCCGATGGAGCTGGCCACCCGCTTCTGGCGGGCGATGGGCTTCCCCGACATCGGGCAGTCCCGGGCGCTCACCGACAACGACGTGATCGCGCTGCGCCGGCTGGCCGGCCTGGTCGAGTCCGGGCTGCTGAGCGAGCCGATGGCGATCCAGGTGGCCCGCTCCACCGGCCAGACCACGGCCCGGCTGGCCGGCTGGCAGATGGACACCTTCCTGGAGAACCTCACCCAGGCCGTCGAACCCGGGATGACCCGCGCCGACGTCGCCTACCCGCTGGTCGAACTGCTGCTCCCGGAGCTGGAGCAGTTCCTGGTGTACGTCTGGCGCCGGCAGCTGGCCGCCGTCACCGGCCGGGTGGTGCAGGCCGCCGAGGACACCGAGATCACCAGCGGCCGGCTGGCCGTGGGCTTCGCCGACCTGGTCGGCTTCACCCGGCTGTCGCGCCGGCTGGAGGAGGAGGAGCTCGGCGAGCTGGTCGAGACCTTCGAGAACACCTGCTCGGACCTGATCGCCGGTCAGGGCGGACGCGTCATCAAGACCCTCGGAGACGAGATCCTGTACGTCTCCGAGGACCCGGCCACCGCCGCCGAGATCGCGCTCGGCCTGGTCGAGACGCTGGCCAAGGAGGACACCATGCCCGCGCTGCGGGTCGGGATGGCCTTCGGCACCGTCACCTCCCGGATGGGCGACGTCTTCGGCACCACCGTCAACCTGGCCAGCCGGCTCACCTCGATCGCCCCCCGCGACGCGGTGCTGGTCGACGGCGAGCTGGCGGCCGCGCTGGAACTGACCGGTGCGGCGTCCGCCCCGCCGTCCTCCGACGACGGCCCCGCGCAGGCGCCGGCCGGTGAGCACCGCTTCCACCTGCAGCCGATGTGGCGGCGCCCGGTCCGCGGGCTCGGCCTGGTCGAGCCGTGGGTGCTGTCCCGGCCCGGCCGGCTCGGCTGACCCGCGCCGCACCCCGCCGGTACGCCGCCTTGCCCGCCGTACTCGCCGTACCCGCGTCGACCTTGACAAATCGGGCATAGCGCCCCTCGGCCGCCATAGTCTTGGTCCAGGATCCCGGCCCGGGTGTGGCCGGACGGGTCCGCGGCGAGGGATGAGGCGATCCGTGAGTGGTGAGGCGACGATGACCGATGGCTGCGGCGCCGCGGCCCCCACCGACCTCCGGTTGCAGGCGGTGGTGGCACTGGCGCAGGACATGGCTGGCGCGCTGACCCCGCTGGAGGCCGTCCGGGCCGCCGCCGTCCGGGCCACCGACGCACTGTCCGCCACGATGGCCGCCGTCTCGGTCTGGGACCGCGAGTCGGGCCGGCTGCGGGTGCTGGTCAACCACGGCGAGCTGGCCGCCGGCGAGGAGGAACTGCCCGCGGACGAGTCGTACCCGGTCGCCGACTTCCCGGAGATCGTCAGCTACCTGGAGGAGCACTGGACCACCGGGCGGTTGCCGCGCGCCTGGGTGCAGACCTCCGAGGACGAGGCCCCGGACACCGCGTACGCGAGCGCCGGGGTCGGCGCGTTCTGCCAGCAGCGCGCCGCCGGACTGCGCCGCCGGGGCCGGGCCTGCTGCCTGGTCGCGCCGATCGTGCTGCACGGCCGGGCCTGGGGGGAGCTGTACCTGGCCCGGACGGTCGGACTGCCGGTGTTCACCGAGGCCGACACCGACTACGCCACCCTGCTGGCGGCCCAGATCTCGGCCGGGCTGGCGCAGACCGAGCGGGTCGCGGACCTGCGCCGGCTCGCCTTCACCGACGCCCTCACCGGCCTCGCCAACCGCCGCGCGGTGGACGCCCGGCTGGAGAGCGCGCTGAAGGCGCACAACCGGGACAACACCGTGGTCAGCCTGGTGGTCTGCGACGTCAACGGCCTCAAGCGGGTCAACGACGAGCTCGGCCACGAGATGGGCGACCGGCTGCTGGAACGGTTCGCCCAGCAGCTGTCGATGTCCGCCGCCCGGCTGCCGGGCAGCCTGGCGGCCCGGCTCGGCGGCGACGAGTTCTGCCTGCTCGCCGAGGGGCAGAAGGCCGACGACGTGGTGGCCGTCGCCGAGGACCTGTGCACCAGGGCGCTGGAGCTGACCGAGGGTGAGGGGGTGGCCTGCGGGGTCGCCTCCACCGGCGACTCGATCGGCCCGGTGACCACCCCCGACCGGCTGTTCCGGCTCGCCGACGCCGCCCAGTACCGCGCCAAGGCCGCCCGCGCCGCCCACCCGGTGGTGGCCGGCCGCAGCCACGGTCCCGGTCTCGCCCCCGACCCCACCGTGCTGCTGGCCGACGCCGCCGACCCCCACCACCGCGCGGACGGCCGGCGCACCGGCCCGTCCGCCCGGTTCGGCAACCACGACCGCCGCCGCTTCCGCGGCGCCGCGCACAGCGCCGACCCCGGCCAGCTGCTCGCCGCCGTGCTCGCCGCTCTCGACCAGGGCGGCAACCGCCGTACCAGTCACCCCGCCGACACCCTGGCCCGGCTGACCACCGTCGCCGAGACCGCCGCCCGGCTGCTGAACGCGGTCGGCTGGTGGATCTCGTACGTGCCGCCCGGCTCCCAGCTGATGCGCACCGCGCAGCACGCCGTCTACCGGATGACCAGCGGCCCGAGCGGCAACAAGGCGCAGACCCAGCGGGCCCAGATCGAGGCCCCGGACGCCGTCTTCGACCTCGGGCACTACCCGACCACCCGGCAGGCGGTGCGCGGCGGCTCGTTCGCGCTGCGGGTCGGCGCGGCGGGCAACGACCCGGCCGAGGAGGCGGTGCTGGTGGTCAGCGGCTACCGGGGGATGGTCGCGGCCGGCGGCGCCAACCCGGCGGGGGGCTGGCTGGTCGAGCTGTTCGCGGACGACTCCACCCTGCCGCTCGGCCAGATCGCCTCGGCGCTGCGCGCCCTGGTCGCGGTCGCCCTCTCCGGCCCCGCCTCCCCGCCCCCGGCCTGACCGGCCCGGCGTCCGGCCGTCCTGCCGTCCCGCCTCGGGCCGCCGCCAGATAGTAGCCATGTACTTAATAGCCATGTACTGTATCTCTCATGAGTGAGACACCCGAGGGTCCGACCCCCGGCTTCCTGGTCTGGCGGCTGTCGACGAAGTGGCGGGTGGCGGTCGACCGGACCGTCGCCCCGCTGGGGCTGACGCACGCGCAGTACTCGCTGCTGTCCTCGCTGTACGGCATGGAGCGCTCCGGCGAGCGCCCCAGCCAGCGCCGGCTGGCCGACCACACCGGGCTCGAACCGCTGTACGTCTCCAAGCTGGCCCGCGCCCTGGAGCCCTCGGGGCTGATCGAGCGCGCCGCGGATCCGGACGACAGCCGCGCCGTGCGGCTGTCGCTGACCGGGCCCGGCCGGGAGGCGGCCGCTCGGGCGATCACCGAGGTCCACCGGCTGCTGGACCGGCTGCTGGCACCGCTCGGCGGCCGCGACAGCGCCCGCACCGCGGCGCTGGTCGGCGAGCTGACCACGCTGCTCGACGCGCCACTCGACGCACCGCCCGACACGCCGCCCGACACGCCGATCGAGGAGTAACCATGTCCGTGCCCACCCTGAACGGCCAGGTCATCGGCCGTGCGCACTACGCCACCCGCGCCCTGCTGGAGCGCCTGCTGGCCCCCAGCGGCACCACCTTCCAGCAGTCGCTGGCCCTGAACGCCGTGGCCGACGAAGGCGGCACCGCCGACCGCGAGCAGGTGCTGGCGCGGCTGACCGCCGGCCTGAAGACCGACCGGGCGGCGGCGCTGTCCGTCCTCGCCGAGCTCACCGACGCCGGTCTGCTGGCGTCTTCCCCCGACGCGGCCGACGGCGTCGCACTCACCCCGGCGGGCCGCGGGCGCCAGGCCGGCATCCGCGCCGACGTCGCCGATCTCACCGCCCGGCTGTACGGCGGCCTGCCGCCCGAGGACCTGGCCGCCGCGGCCCGGGTCCTGACCGCCCTGACCGCCCGCGCCGACGCCGAACTGGCGGGGTGACAGCACGCTGTTACAGCGTCACGGCCAGCGTCACAGCTGGGGTACGGCCGGGCCCTGACCCCTGTCGCGGCCCGGGCCGGGCGTGCCACAGTGGGCCGTCGCAGGCCACCGGGGCGGGCGGGAAATGAGGTTCGGGCTGATGAGGACACGTCTGGCAGGGGCGCTGCTCGCCCTGGCCCTCGCCGTCGGCGGCAGCGCGCTGACCGCCGGCGCGGCGCAGGCCGCGCCCCGTACCGCGGCGGTCTCGGCCGCCCAGCAGGCACCGGCGGCGGCCGGCGCGCAGTCGCCGTCGTCGTCGCAGGACCGGGCGTCCGGCCAGGCCGGAGCGCGGGCGCAGGCGCAGACCGAGCTGGCCGGCTCGAAGACCAAGAGCAAGAGCAAGAAGAAGAAGAGCAAGGGCGGCCTGATCGGCCTGCTGGTCGCGGTGGCCTTCGTGATCCTGGTGGTCTGCGTGGTGGTCTGGCTGATCCGCCGCCGGATCCGCCGCTCCTGAACCGGCCCCGCGCGGTCGCGCCCCCGCGGTCCGGACCTGGGTGATCCGGCCTAGCCGATCCGGTCCGCGCGGGTGTAGACGTTGCCGCCCTGTCCGCGCAGGAAGCCGACCAGGGTCAGGCCGAGTTCCTCGGCCAGGTCCACCGCCAGCGAGGACGGTGCCGAGACGGCGGCCAGCAGCGGGATCCCCGCCAGCGCCGCCTTCTGGGTCAGTTCGAACGAGGCCCGGCCGCTGACCAGCAGCAGATGCCCGGTCAGCGGCAGCCTCCCCTCGCGCAGCGCCCAGCCGATCACCTTGTCGACCGCGTTGTGCCGGCCGACGTCCTCCCGCGCGCACAGCAGCCCGCCCTCGGCGTCGAACAGCCCGGCGGCGTGCAGGCCGCCGGTCGACTCGAAGGTCCGCTGGGCCGCGCGCAGCCGGTCCGGCAGCTCGTACAGCAGCTGCGCGGGCACCGTCAGCGGGTCCTTCTCCACCGGCCAGTGGCTGTGGGTGCGGACCGCCTCCACGGTGTCCCGGCCGCACAGGCCGCAGGCGCTGGTGGTGAGCAGGTTGCGGTGCGCGGACAGTGGCAGCCGGCCCGCGCCGCGCAGCGTCGCGTCGACCACGTTGTAGGTGTTGGCGCCGTCCGCGTCCGTCCCGGCGCAGTAGCGCAGTGCCGCCAGCTGCTCGCCGCCGTGCACCAGGCCCTCGCCGACCAGGAAGCCCGCGACCAGGTCGAAGTCGTGGCCGGGGGTGCGCATGGTCACCGTGAGCGGCTCGCCGCCCAGCCGGATCTCCAGCGGCTCCTCCGCCGCCAGCGCGTCCGGCCGCGCGGATCTCTCCGAGCCGCGCAGCCGTACCACCCGCCGCCGTACCGTCGCCCGCGCCATCGATCCTGCCTCCGCTCGCTGCCTCGCCCCAGCTTGCGGCACGCCGGGCCCGCACGGAAATCCTCCGCGGGCCGCCGCCCGGCGGTGGGTCCGGGAGCGCGGCGGTGACGCGGGTCACACCGGTCGGCGATCCGGCTGCGCGTCAGCGGTTGTCATATCCTCATTCACCTGATGTCATTGTGCATATGGATATGCACAGTGCTGTGGCCGTCGATGCCCCCGTGATCCAGGTCGGCAAGGCCGACGTCAGCGCCGAGGACGTGCTCGCCGTCGCGCGCGGCAACGCCCGGGTCGAGATCGGCCCGGACGCGCAGGCCGAGATGGCCGCCGCCCGCGCCACGATCGAGGCCCTCGCCGCCGAACCGCGCCCGGTCTACGGCGTCTCGACCGGTTTCGGCGCGCTCGCCGTCCGCCACATCAGCCCCGAGCTGCGCGCCCAGCTGCAGCGCTCGCTGGTCCGCTCGCACGCCGCCGGCATGGGCCCGGCCGTCGAGCGCGAGGTGGTCCGCGCGCTGATGTTCCTGCGGATGAAGACCCTCGCCTCCGGCCGTACCGGGGTGCGCCCGCTGGTCGCGGAGACGATGGCCGCCATCCTGAACGCCGGCATCACCCCCGTGGTCCGCGAGTTCGGCTCGCTGGGCTGCTCCGGCGACCTCGCGCCGCTCTCGCACTGCGCGCTGGTGCTGATGGGCGAGGGCGTCGCGTACGGCCCCGACGGCGTCGAGCGCCCGGCCGGCGAGCTGCTCGCCGAGGCCGGCATCGAGCCGGTCGAGCTGCTGGAGAAGGAGGGCCTGGCCCTCATCAACGGCACCGACGGCATGCTCGGCATGCTGGTGATGGCGATCGCCGACCTCTCCCGGCTGTTCACCACCGCCGACATCACCGCCGCGATGAGCCTGGAGGCGCTGCTCGGCACCGACAAGGTGCTCGCCCCCGAGCTGCACTCCTCCATCCGCCCGCACCCGGGCCAGGCGCTCAGCGCCGCCAACATGCTCGCCGTGCTCAGCGGCTCCGGCCTGACCGGCCACCACCAGGACGACGCCCCGCGGGTCCAGGACGCCTACTCGATCCGCTGCGCCCCGCAGGTGGCCGGCGCCGGCCGGGACACCCTCGCGCACGCCGCGCTGGTCGCCTCCCGCGAGCTGGCGGCCTCGGTCGA
Organism: Kitasatospora sp. NPDC048540; assembly: GCF_040651175.1. Classification (NCBI taxonomy): domain Bacteria; kingdom Bacillati; phylum Actinomycetota; class Actinomycetes; order Kitasatosporales; family Streptomycetaceae; genus Kitasatospora; species Kitasatospora sp. NPDC048540. Next base: position 20,817 of record NZ_JBEZIR010000005.1, on the reverse strand, counting down.
CAACCCGGTGGTGCTGCCCGACGGCCGGGTCGAGTCCAACGGCAACTTCCACGGCGCCCCGGTCGCGTACGTGCTGGACTTCCTCGCCATCGCCACCGCCGACCTGGCCTCGATCTCCGAGCGCCGCACCGACCGGCTGCTCGACAAGGCCCGCTCGCACGGCCTGCCCGCGTTCCTCGCCGACGACCCGGGCGTGGACTCCGGTCTGATGATCGCCCAGTACACCCAGGCCGCCCTGGTCAGCGAGAACAAGCGGCTCGCCGTCCCGGCCTCGGTGGACTCGATCCCGTCCTCCGCCATGCAGGAGGACCACGTCTCGATGGGCTGGTCGGCCGCGCGCAAGCTGCGCCTGGCGGTGGAGAACCTCGCCCGGGTGCTCGCCGTCGAGCTGCTCGCCTCGGCCCGCGCCCTGGAGATCCGCGCGGACGGCGGCAGCGGCCCGATCGCGCCCGCCACCGCCGCGGCCATCGCCGCGGCCCGCGAGGCCGGCGTGCAGGGTCCCGGCCGGGACCGCTTCCTGTCGCCGGACCTGGAGGCCGCGCACGCCCTGGTCGCCTCCGGCGGCCTGGTCGAGGCGGTCGAGCGGGTCACCGGTCCGCTGGCCTGACCTGCCGCCGGTGCCCGGGGCGGGCGGCCGTCAGGCCCACTCGCTCCGGGTGCCGCGGGACAGCTCGCGCTCCCGGCGGCGGTCCCCGAGGGCGGCGGAGAGGTTGACCCCGACGATCCCGGCCCAGCAGACGATCAGACCGGTGACCCCGGCGTTCTCGGTGGCGATGGCGGTCAGCGGGATGCCCAGCACCAGCGAGGCGCCGCCCAGCGTGAACCGGCCGCCGCGCCCGCGGTCCCGGCCCCGGGCCGGGGCCCGGGCGTCGAGCTGCTCGGCGGCCCGCTGCTCGACCCGGGCGTCGAGGCGGGCGTCGAGCCGGGCGAGGAAGGAGTCGACGATCTCCGACTCGTACTCCTTGCCCAGTTCCTTGCGGGTCTGCACGGCGGCGTCGAGGTCGCGGCGCAGGTCGTCCTGGCGAGAGTCCATGAGGGCCATGGTGACGGCCCGGACGGGCGGTCAGCCACCGCGGTACCGGGAATTCGGGGATCTTCAGGGAGAAATCAGGGTCACCCCCGAGAATCGGCCCGTCCCGGATCCCGAAACACCATTGCCCACCTGGCGGGACTGCGCCACAGTCGTCCCAGCCGCCGCAGCCAGCGGCGTCAGCCGAACCCGAGCTCGGAGGTACCGCAGATGACCGCCCCGGAGGAGAACGGCGCCGTGGGCCCGTCCGCCCGCCTGCTGCAGCTCTTCGAGGGCCACCGGCTGACGCCGACGCAGCGCCGGATCGCCCACTCGCTGGTCCGGCACGCCACCGAGGCGCCGTTCCTGTCCAGCGTCGAGGTCGCCGAGCTGGCCGGAGTCAGCCAGCCCTCCGTCACCCGGTTCGCGGTCGCCCTCGGCTACGACGGCTACCCGGCGCTGCGCAAGCAGCTGCGCGAACTCGGCGGCGGCGAGCCGGCCGCCCCCGAGACCCCCGCCGACGCGGTGCGCAACGAACACCAGCAGGCCGTCCTGGCCGAGATCGAGCACCTGCGGCACCTGGCCGCACTGCTCGCCGACCCCGAGCCGATCGTCCGGGCCGCCCGGCTGCTCGCCGCCTCCCGGCCGCTGCCGGTGCTCGGCCTGCGGGCGGCCTCCGCCCAGGCCCGCGGCTTCGCGTACTTCGCCGCCAAGGTCCACCCCGACGTCCGGCTGCTGGACGAGGGCGGCTCGATGCTCGCCGACCGGATCGAACAGGCCGCCTTCGCCGGGGCCTCGGCGCTGCTCTGCTTCGCGCTGCCGCGCTACCCGCGGGAACTGATGGACGCCCTGGGGGTGGCCCGGGCCTGCGGGCTGACCGTGCTGACCGTCGCCGACAGCGCCTTCGCCCCGGTCGCCAAGCTCTCCGACCTGATGCTCCCGGCCGCGGTCGGCACCGGCCTGGTCTTCGACACCGCCTGTGCGCCGATGATGCTCGGCCGGGTGCTGCTGCAGACCATGTGCGACGAGATGCCCGGCGCGGAGGCCCGGCTGGAGGCGATCGAGCAGTCCGCCGCGGCCCGCGGCCTGTTCTTGGAGTAGCCGGGGCCTGGAGTGGCCGGGCCCCGAGCGGCCGGGGGCAGCCCCGAGGGCACAGCTTGGCCTCGGCTGGTTGCCCACCGGCCGTCAGCGGGCAGACCCTCCACAGGCCCTGGCGCCAGGGCCGGACGGGGGAGTCAGCCATGGGCCCGATCCACCAGATGAGACTGACCGGCCGACTCGCCTCGGGGGCCGACGAATGGTCCTGCCCGACCTGCGGCCGGCGGATCTCGCTGCGGCAGCCGCCCGAACCCGACCTGGTCGTCCTGGAGCCGGGCGACGAGAGCGCCGTCCACGTCGGGGTGATCGATCCGGACGCGGCGGCCGGAGCGGCGGAGAAGTACGGCATCGGCCCGATCCGCGAGATCCCGCGCGCCCCACGCCCGGCCGACCCGGCGGCGCCCCCGGCCCGCCCCGACCCGGTGGGTGCCGAGGACCGCCGCTGGCTTGCCGAGATCGGCATCGACTGGGACGGCGACGCCGCGGCCTGACCCCGGGACGCGCCCTCAGCCGCGTCCCGCGTACCGCGGAGGCCCGTCCGCCCCCAGCACGGGCAGCGGCACGGGCAGCGGCACCGCCATGCCGTAGCGCCCGTCGAGCACGCCCCTGTGCGCTGCTCGATGCCTGCGTCCGCCTCCCGGAGTCTGCCGGGCCGGGCGGATTGGTGGGCCGGGGCTCTGGCCGATGGCCGATTGATTGGATATATTCAGAGAACCAAATCATGAATGAATCCATCCGCAGGGAGGCCGGCAGCATGGTGCAGCAGCAGACGGGCAGTGGTCCGCGTGAGGTCCGCGCGGCGCGCGGGACGAACCTGACCACGCAGGGGTGGCAGCAGGAGGCCGCCCTGCGGATGCTCATGAACAACCTCGACCCCGAGGTCGCGGAGCACCCGTCCAAGCTGGTGGTCTACGGAGGCACCGGCAAGGCGGCCCGCGACTGGCGCTCGTACGACGCCATGGTCCGCACCCTGCAGACCCTCAAGCAGGACGAGACCATGCTGGTCCAGTCCGGCCGTCCGGTCGGTGTGATGCAGACCCACGAGTGGGCGCCGCGTGTCCTGATCGCCAACTCCAACCTGGTCGGCGACTGGGCCAACTGGGAGGAGTTCCGCCGGCTGGAGAGCCTCGGGCTCACCATGTACGGCCAGATGACCGCCGGTTCGTGGATCTACATCGGCACCCAGGGCATCCTCCAGGGCACCTACGAGACCTTCGGCGCCGTCGCGGCCAAGAAGTTCGACAACACCCTCGAGGGCACCATCACCCTGACCGCCGGTCTCGGCGGCATGGGCGGCGCCCAGCCGCTCGCCGTCACCATGAACGGCGGCGTGGCGATCTGCATCGACTGCGACCCGTCCCGGATCTCCCGCCGGATCGAGCACCGCTACCTGGACGTCGAGGCCAAGAACCTGGACCACGCGCTGCAGCTCGCCGTGGAGGCCCGTGACAAGAAGCAGCCGCTCTCGATCGGCCTGCTGGGCAACGCCGCCGAGCTGTTCCCGCAGCTGCTCGCGATGGACGCGCCGATCGACATCGTCACCGACCAGACCAGCGCCCACGACCCGCTGAGCTACCTGCCGATCGGCGTCGCCTTCGAGGACATGGCGGACTACGCGGCCGCCAAGCCGGCCGAGTTCACCCAGCGCTCGCGCGAGTCGATGGCCAAGCACGTCGAGGCGATGGTCGGCTTCCAGGACCGCGGCGCCGAGGTCTTCGACTACGGCAACTCGATCCGCGGCGAGGCCCAGCTCGCGGGCTACACCCGGGCGTTCGAGTTCCCCGGCTTCGTCCCGGCGTACATCCGGCCGCTGTTCTGCGAGGGCAAGGGCCCGTTCCGCTGGGCCGCGCTGTCCGGCGACGCGCAGGACATCTACAAGACCGACAAGGCCGTGCTCGACCTCTTCCCGGAGAACGAGTCGCTGCACCGCTGGATCAAGATGGCCCAGGAGAAGGTGCACTTCCAGGGCCTGCCGGCGCGGATCTGCTGGCTCGGCTACGGCGAGCGCGACAAGGCGGGCGAGCGCTTCAACGACATGGTCGCCTCCGGTGAGCTGTCCGCCCCGATCGTGATCGGCCGCGACCACCTGGACTGCGGCTCGGTCGCCTCCCCGTACCGCGAGACCGAGGCCATGCTGGACGGCTCGGACGCGATCGCCGACTGGCCGCTGCTGAACGCCATGGTCAACGTCGCCTCCGGCGCGTCCTGGGTCTCCATCCACCACGGCGGCGGCGTCGGCATCGGCCGCTCGATCCACGCCGGCCAGGTCACCGTCGCCGACGGCACCGCGCTGGCGGGCGAGAAGATCCGCCGGGTGCTCACCAACGACCCGGGCATGGGCGTCATCCGGCACGTCGACGCCGGCTACGACCTGGCGAGCGAGGTCGCGGCCGAGCGCGGGGTCCGCGTCCCCATGAACGAGCTGTGACCGACACCTTCGGCCGGATGTGGGCGGAGCTGCTCCCCGTGGGCCGCTCCGCCTCCTCCGGCGGCTACCGCCGCTTCGCCTGGAACTCCGCCGACGCCGAGTGCCGGTCCTGGTTCGAGGAGCAGGCCCGCGCCCGCGGCCTGGCGTACGAGCTGGACCGCAACGGCAACCAGTGGGCCTGGCTCGGCGACCCGCAGGCCGGCGGTGCGGTCGTCACCGGCTCGCACCTGGACTCCGTCCCGGACGGCGGCGCCTACGACGGCCCGCTCGGGGTGGTCTCCGCCTTCGCCGCGCTCGACGAACTGCGCGAGCGCGGCGCCGAGTTCGACCGTCCGCTGGCGATCGTCAACTTCGGCGACGAGGAGGGCGCCCGGTTCGGCGTGGCCTGCATCGGCTCCCGCCTCACCGCCGGCGTGCTCTCCAAGGAGCAGGCGTACGCGCTGCGCGACGCCGACGGCGTCCGGCTGCCCGACGCCATGGAGCGGGCCGGCTACGACCCGGCCGCGATCGGTGCCGACCAGGAGCGGCTGGCCAGGGTCGGCGCCTACGTCGAACTCCACGTCGAGCAGGGCCGCTACCTGACCGAGGAGCACCCGGTCGGGGTGGCCAGCGCGATCTGGCCGCACGGCCGCTGGCGGTTCGACTTCCACGGCGAGGCCAACCACGCCGGCACCACCCGGATCGAGGACCGCCGCGACCCGATGCTGACCTTCGCCGAGACGGTCCTGGCCGCCCGCACCCGCGCCCAGCTGGCCGGTGCGCTGGCCACCTTCGGCAAGGTCGCGGTCGAGCCGAACGGCACCAACGCCATCGCCTCGCTGATCCGCGGCTGGCTGGACTCCCGGGCCGCGGACGAGCCGACCCTGACCGCCCTGGTCGAGGAGATCCGGCAGGCCGCGTACGAGAGCGGCGAGCGGACCGGCATCAAGGTCGAGCTGACCCGCGAGTCCTACACCCCGGTGGTGGACTTCGACGGTCCGCTGCGCGACCGGCTGGCCGGGCGCCTCGGCGGGGTGCCGGTGCTGCCGACCGGCGCGGGACACGACGCCGGAATCCTCGCATCGGCGATCCCGACCGCCATGCTGTTCGTGCGGAACCCGAGCGGGGTCTCGCACTCGCCGGCCGAGCACGCCGAGGAGCGCGACTGCCTCGCCGGGGTGGCCGCCCTCGCCGACGTACTGGAGGACCTCGCATGTCTGCAGCGGTGACGTACTGGGCCGAGTACGCCTGGCTGCCGCACGCCAACGGACCGGTGGTCGAGCAGCAGGTGCTGATCGCGGTCGGCCCGGGCGGCCGGATCGCCAAGGTCACCCCGGACAGCGGGCCCTGCCCGCCCGGGGCGGTCCGGCTCGGCGGACTGGTGCTGCCCGGCCAGGCCAACGCCCACTCGCACGCCTTCCACCGCGCGCTGCGCGGCACCGTGCAGGTCGGCTCCGGCACCTTCTGGACCTGGCGGGACACCATGTACCGGTTCGCCGGTGCGCTCGACCCGGACAGCTACCTTGAGCTGGCCACCGCCGTGTACGCGGAGATGGCGCTCGCCGGGATCACCGCGGTGGGCGAGTTCCACTACCTCCACCACGGCCCCGGCGGCGGCCGCTACGACGACCCCAACGCGATGGGCGAGGCGCTGATCGAGGCCGCCCTGCGGGCCGGCATCCGGATCACCCTGCTGGACACCTGCTACGTCTCGGCCGGGTTCGGCGCCGAGCCGACCAAGCCGCAGCTGCGGTTCAGCGACGGTGACGCGGACGCCTGGGCGGAGCGCGCCTCGGAGCTCAAGGGCAGCGAGCACGCCCGGATCGGCGCTGCCGTCCACTCGGTGCGCGCCGTCCCGGCCGAGCAGCTGAGCACCGTCGCCCACTGGGCGGCGATGCGCAAGGCCCCGCTGCACGTCCACCTCTCCGAACAGACCGCCGAGAACGACGCCTGCCTGACCGCGCACGGCGTCACCCCGACCCGGCTGCTCGCCGACCACGGGGTGCTCGGCCCGCGGACCTCGGCCGTGCACGCGACCCACCTCAGCGACGAGGACATCCGGCTGCTCGCCGACTCCTCCACCACCATCTGCATGTGCCCCACCACCGAACGGGACCTGGCCGACGGCATCGGCCCGGCCCGCCGGCTGGCGAGCGCGGGCTGTCCGATCAGCCTCGGCAGCGACAGCCACGCGGTGATCGACCCGTTCGAGGAGGCCCGCGCGCTGGAGCTGGACGAGCGGCTGCGCACCCGCACCCGCGGCCACTGGACCGCCAACGCGCTGCTGCGCGCCGGTGCCGAGGACGGCCACGCCTCGCTCGGCTGGCCGGAGGCCGGCCGGATCGAGGCCGGCTCGCTCGCCGACCTCACCGCCGTCGCGCTGGACTCCGTCCGGACCGCCGGCCCGGCGCCCGCGCTGGGCGCCGAGACCGCGGTCTTCGCGGCCTCGGCCGCCGACGTCCGGCACGTCGTGGTCGGCGGCCGGCACATCGTCAAGGACGGCGTGCACCAGCTGGTCACCGACGTCCCGGCCGCCCTGCGCGCGTCGATCGCCGCGCTGCAGTCCTAGGCCTCGCCGGATCCGCGGGTCCTGTCGGACCCGGCCGCGGCCGGCCATAGAATCCGGGGTGCGGGCCCCACCAGGGCTGATCTGGTGGGGCCCGCGCCCCTACCCCTCGAAGGGAAGGGCCCCTTGAGCCTCCTCATCACCGACATCGGCACGCTGGTGACCAACGACCCCGCGCTCGGCAGCGGCCCGCTTGGTGTGGTCCCGGACGCGGCCGTGGTCGTGGAGGGCAGCCGGATCGCCTGGGTCGGCCCGGCCGCCGCCGCGCCCGCCGCGGACGAACGGTTCGACGCCAAGCACCGCGCGATGCTGCCCGGCTTCGTCGACTCGCACGCCCACCTGGTCTTCGCGGGCGACCGGACCGCCGAGTTCAACGCCCGGATGTCCGGCCAGGCCTACACCGCCGGCGGCATCCGCACCACGGTCGCCGCCACCCGGGCCGCCACCGACGCCGAGCTGGACGCCAACCTGGTCCGCTTCCTGCGCGAGGCCCTGCACCAGGGCACCACCACCGTCGAGTGCAAGTCCGGCTACGGGCTGACCGTCGCGGACGAGGCGCGGGCGCTGCGGATCGCCGCCTCGCACACCCCCGAGACCACCTACCTGGGCGCGCACGTGGTCGCCCCCGAGTTCGCCGACGACCCGGCCGGCTACGTCGACCTGGTCACCGGCGAGATGCTGGACGCCTGCGCCCCGCACGCCCGCTGGGTGGACGTCTTCTGCGAGCGCGGCGCCTTCGACGGCGACCAGGCCCGCGCGATCCTCACCGCGGGCGCCGAGCGCGGCCTGATCCCGCGGGTGCACGCCAACCAGCTCTCGTACGGCCCCGGCGTGCAGCTGGCGGTCGAGCTGGGCGCCGCCTCCGCCGACCACTGCACCCACCTGACCGACGAGGACGTGGCCGCGCTGGCCGGCTCCGCGACGGTCGCCACCCTGCTGCCGGGCGCCGAGTTCTCCACCCGCGCCGAGTACCCGAATGCCCGCCGGCTGCTGGACGCGGGCGCCACCGTCGCGCTGTCCACCGACTGCAACCCGGGCTCCAGCTTCACCAGCTCGATGGCGTTCTGCATCGCGGTCGCCGTCCGCGAGATGGGCATGACCCCGGACGAGGCGGTGCACGCCGCCACCGCCGGCGGCGCCCGCGCGCTGCGCCGCACCGACGTCGGCGTCATCACCCCGGGCGCCCGGGCCGACCTGCTGCTGCTGGAGGCACCCTCGCACGTCCACCTGGCCTACCGGCCGGGCGTGCCGCTCACCGCCGCGGTCTGGCGGGCGGGCGCGCGCGAGTTCTGACCGGCGCAGGACACCGCCGAAGGACTCCGCCGTACGACACCGCGTACGACGAAGGGCCGGTACCCGCCGAGGCGGGTACCGGCCCTTCGTCGTGAAGGAGGTGGCGTCAGTGGACGTCGCCCATGAGCTTGACGACCTTCTTGCGGTACATCGCCAGTCCGATGCCGGCGATGATCGCCAGCACGCCCTGGACCGCGAAGTACCAGGTGGAGCCGGTGGCGTCGCCCAGGACCAGCTGGAAGATCGCGGCCACGCAGTCGCCCGCGGTGACGGCGAGGAACCAGACACCCATCATCTGGCTGGCGTACTTGGCCGGGGCCAGCTTGGTGGTGACGGACAGGCCGACCGGGGAGAGCGTGAGCTCACCGACGGTCTGGACCAGGTAGACCATGGCCAGCCAGAGCGGCGTGACCTTGGTGCCGCCGGACGCCGCCGCCATCGCCAGCATCATCACCAGGAAGGACGCGCCGATCATCAGCAGGCCGATCGCGAACTTCATGGTGGTGCTGGGGTTCTTCCCACGGCGGGCGAGGGCCACCCACAGCCAGGCGAAGACCGGGGCCAGCGCCATGATGTAGAGCGGGTTGAGCGACTGGAACCAGCTGGACGGGAAGTCGAAGCCGAGCAGCGTGGAGGCGGTGTTGTCGTCCGCGAAGACGCTCAGCGTCGAGCCGGACTGGTCGTAGATCATCCAGAACACGGCGGCGGCGATGAAGAACCAGATGTAGCCGCTCATCTTGGACTGCTCGTCCGAGCTGAGGTCCTTGTCCCGCTTCACCTTGCCGAAGACGAAGACCGGGAGCGCGATGCCCGCGATCGACAGCGGCCAGATCACCCAGTCGATGGTGAAGCTGCCGGTCAGTGCCACGACGGCGTAGAACACCACGGCCAGCGCCAGCCACAGGCCGGCCTTGCGGAACACGTCGCGCTTCTCGGCGGCCGAGATCGGCGAGGACACCACGTCGCTGCGGGCGCTCAGGTGGCGGGTGCCGAGCAGGAACTGGCCGAGGCCCAGGGCCATGCCGACACCGGCGAGGGCGAAGCCGAGGTGCCAGTTGACGCTCTGGCCCACGGTGCCGATGACCAGCGGCGCGGCGAAGGCGCCGAGGTTGATGCCCATGTAGAAGATCGTGAAGCCACCGTCACGGCGCGGGTCGTTCGGCCCGTCGTAGAGGTGGCCGACCATCGTCGAGATGTTGGCCTTGAGCAGACCGGAACCGATGGCGATCAGGCCGAGGCCCGCGAAGAAGGACACGGTGGCCGGCACGGCCAGCATGAAGTGTCCGGCCATGATGATCGTGCCGCCGACGGCGACGGTCTTGCGGGCGCCGAGGAAGCGGTCGGCGATCCAGCCACCGGGCAGGGCCAGCAGGTAGACCATGGCGGTGTACACGCTGTAGACCGCGGCGGCGACGGCCACCTTCATGCCGAGGCCGCCGTCGGTGGTGGCGGCCGTCATGTAGAGGACGAGCAGGGCGCGCATGCCGTAGTAGCTGAAGCGCTCCCACATCTCGCTCATGAAGAGAGTGGCGAGGCCCCGGGGGTGCCCGAGGAAGGTCTTGCCGCTGGGAGGGGCCGACTGAGTGCCGGCATCCAGGGTGGTAGACGCCATGTGTAGGGGTTCCTTGCCTGACTTCGTCCGCCAAGGGGGGTGGAGGCGGACGGGGACCAAACCACTGTACGTGGCGGTTTTCCATGACATGGCCGGACAAACATCGCAAATCAGGTAACACGCAGGCAAAGTCCTGGCGACCTCGTGGCGCCCAATCGATGGCGCGAGCGGAAATTGTCCTTTGAAGTGAAGGTAGCACGTCCGATTCTTTGGCAAAGGCCCCCATCCGACCCCTCGGACGGCCGGATGGCGGCACCCGCCCGATGATCACGCTCTGTGAACTAGTTCACAGTGGGCGCCGGGGCCGCCATGGTTGCCCCCTCGCCAGGTCATGCGGAGGTCAAGGGCCAGGACGCACCCTGATCAGGGGGCCCGCGGCGGTCTAACATCAGCCCATGACCTGTGTGCTGCTGGCCGAGGACGACCCGGCAATCTCCGAACCGCTGGCCCGCGCGCTGCGCCGGGAAGGCTATGAGGTGCTGGTCCGCGAGGACGGACCGGCCGCGCTGGGGGCGGGGCTCACCGAGGAGGTCGACCTGATCGTCCTCGACCTGGGTCTGCCCGAGATGGACGGCCTGGAGGTCTGCCGGCGGCTGCGCGCCGACGGCAAGAGCTTCCCGGTGCTGGTGCTCACCGCCCGCGCCGACGAGGTGGACACCGTGGTCGGCCTCGACGCGGGCGCCGACGACTACGTCACCAAGCCCTTCCGGCTGGCAGAGCTGCTCGCCCGGGTCCGGGCGCTGCTGCGCCGCGGCAACGTCGACCAGCTCACCACCGGCGCGCACGGCGTCAAGATCGACATCGAGTCGCACCGCGCCTGGCTCGGCGAGGAGGAGCTCACCCTCTCCGCCAAGGAGTTCGAGCTGCTGCGGGTCCTGGTCCGGGACGCCGGCCGGGTGGTCACCCGCGAGGAGATCATGCGGCAGGTCTGGGACACCACCTGGTGGACCTCGACCAAGACCCTCGACATGCACATCTCCTGGCTGCGCAAGAAGCTCGGCGACGACGCGGCCAACCCGCGCTACATCGCGACCGTCCGCGGCGTGGGCTTCCGCTTCGAGAAGAACTGACGGACGAACCCGCCGAAGAACCGACGACGAAGGACCGCCCGGCGTGAAGCGCAGGATGATCAATTCACTGCTGGGCGTGGTCCTGGTGGTGGTCGCGGTGTTCTGCGTACCGCTGGCACTGATCGAGAAGCAGAGCATCGTCGGCGCCGCCAACGACCGGGTCGACGCGGCCGCCGTCCGGGTCCTCGGCCTGGTCGAGAGCCGGCTGGCGGCCGGCGAGCCGGTCACCGGCGAGAAGTTCGCCGCCCAGGTCACCGACGGCTCCTTCGTCACCGTCGACATCCCCGGCCAGCCCCTCATCGCGGCCGGCCGCCCGGTCCAGGGCGCCGCCCTGACCGCCACCGAACAGGGCCTCAGCGGCGAGACCGTCACCGTGATGCAGTCCCGCGAGGACGTCGACCACGAGATCGGCAACATGCTGCTGCTGCTCGGCGTGGTCGCCCTGCTCGCCGTCCAGGCCGCCGTCGCACTCGCGGTCTGGCAGGCCAAACGGCTCGCCCGGCCGCTCACCGACCTCGCCGAGACCGCCGAACGACTCGGCTCCGGCGACCCGCGCCCCCGCGACCGCCGGTACGGCGTGCCCGAACTCGACCGGATCGCCGAGGTCCTGGACGCCAGCGCCGAGCGGATCGCCCGGATGCTCACCGCCGAACGCAGGCTCGCCGCCGACGCCTCCCACCAGCTGCGCACCCCGCTCACGGCGCTGTCCATGCGGCTGGAGGAGATCACCGCGCTCGCCGAGGAACCCCGGACCGTCCGCGAGGAGGCCGCCATCGGCCTCCAGCAGGTCGAGCGGCTGACCGACGTGGTGCAGCGGCTGCTCACCAACCAGCGCGACCGCAGCAGCCCGACGGCGGTCGGCTTCCCGCTGGACGAGGTGATCAAGCAGCAGGTGGAGGAGTGGGGGCCGCCGCTGCGCGACAGCGGCCGGCGGCTGGTCATCGAGGGCCTGCACGGCGCCGAGGTGACCGGCACCCCCGGAACGGTCGCCCAGGTGCTCGCCACCCTCATCGAGAACTCGCTGATGCACGGCGCCGGCACCATCACCCTGCGGGTGCGACGCTCCGGCAGCTCGATCGTCACCGAGGTCCAGGACGAGGGCGCGGGCGTCCCGCCGGAGCTCGGCAACCGGGTCTTCGAACGCGCGGTCAGCGGCCGCAACTCCACCGGCATCGGCCTCGCCGTGGCCCGCGACCTCGCCGAGGCGGACGGCGGCCGACTGGAACTGCTGTCCCTGCGGCCACCGGTGTTCGCCCTGTTCGTAGGGCGGAGCCGGACGACCGACTAGCGCAGTGTCGGGCGGAGCCGGACGACCGACCAGCTCAGTGTCGGGCGGAGCCGGAGCCGCACGACCGGCGGCCGGGCTGGTCAGGGGGCCAGGCGGTCCGGGGGCGGGAACCGGGTGATCGGCTCGTCCTGCCAGGTGTAGACCTCCAGGCCGGAGAGGTAGCCCGCGGAGGCGAAGACCAGGACGCCGCCGACGGGCTGCCCGTCGGCGGCGAGCACCGTGGCCTCGGCGGCCGGGTGTGCGGCGGCGGGCGCGGCGGGCACCGCCGCCCGGTCCAGGTCGACGTCGATGCTGGCGCAGGGGCACGGACAGCGGCCGGTCACCCGCAGGTGGGGGATCTGGGCACGGAGGGCGCGGTGCGCGGGCCCGTCGCCCGCGAGGAGCGCATCGAGGAGCGCGACCGCCTCCGGCGCGAGTCCGGTCACCGTCCGGTCCGTCCGTCGGTGCGGTTCAGGAACGCTGGGCGACCGCTGCCGCGGGCGGCTGCTCGGCGGCGAGGAGGAGTTCGGCCTCGGCGACCACGGCGGGCTCGGCCGGTTCGGCCAGCTCCGGGAGGGCCTTGAACACCCAGGTGCGGTAGGAGAAGAAGCGGAACACCGTGCCCGCGGCCAGGCCGACGAACTTCGCGGCGAGCTGCATGGGGTGTGAGGTGAGGCCGAGGACGTAGACCGAGAAGCCGAGCACACCGGTCTCGATCAGCATCCCGGCGCCGCTGAAGAGCAGGAAGAGGGTGATCTCGCGCTTGCGCGAGGCCGCGTCGCGGTCGCGGTACAGCCAGTACCGGTAGCCGAGGTAGTTGGTCGCGATGGCGACCAGGGTGGCGGCGATGTTGGACCGCAGGGAGGCCAGGCCGAGGCCGTTGATGCAGATCCAGAAGACCAGGAAGTTGACGACGACGCCGCTCAGTCCGACGATGCCGAACTTGACGACCTCGCCCGAGACCCCGCGCAGGCGGTTCGCGAGCGACGGCTTGGGCGCGGTGGTGGTCGTCATACCCGACTGTCTCCTGTGCTCGCCTGCCTTGGGGGCCGTGCGCGCGGCGCTGCGGCACGATGCGGAAACCCCTATCGACGCATGATCGGATAGTGCTTTTCCCGGGGTCCGGCCATCCAGGCTACTCGCTCCCCGACGGCCCGTCCCCACCCCGGGGGTCGCTCTTTACCCGGCAGGACGCCGTTACACCCGCGGTGACCGGCCCGGATATCCTGGGCGGCGTGACTCTTGCGGGCAAGGCAAATTTTCCAGTGGTCGGCATGATCGGCGGCGGGCAGCTGGCCCGCATGGCGCACCAGGCGGGGGTCCCGCTCGGGATCCGCTTCAAGCTCCTCGCCGACACCCCCCAGGACTCGGCGGCCCAGGTGGTCTCGGACGTCGTCCTCGGTGACTACCGGGACCTGGAGACGCTGCGCCGGTTCGCGGCCGGCTGCGACGTGGTCACCTTCGACCACGAGCACGTCCCGACCGAGCACCTGCGGGCCCTGCAGGCCGACGGGGTCGCCGTCCGGCCCGGCCCCGACGCGCTGGTGAACGCCCAGGACAAGGGCGTGATGCGGGCCAAGCTGGACTCGATCGGGGTGCCCTGCCCCCGCCACCGGCTGGTCGCCGACCCGGCCGACGTGACCGCCTTCGCGCACGAGGGCGCCGGCTACCCGGTGGTCCTGAAGACCGTCCGCGGCGGCTACGACGGCAAGGGCGTGTGGGTCGTCGACGACGAGCAGGAGGCCGCCGCGCCGTTCCTGGCCGGGGTGCCGGTGCTGGCCGAGGAGAAGGTCGACTTCGTCCGCGAGCTGGCCGCCAACGTGGTCCGCTCGCCCAGCGGCCAGGCGGTGGCCTACCCGGTGGTGGAGAGCCTCCAGGAGAACGGCGTCTGCGCCGAGGTGACCGCGCCCGCGCCGGACCTGGACCCGGAACTCGCGGGCGAGGCCCAGGCGCTGGCCCTGCGGATCGCCGGCGAGCTGGACATCACCGGCCACCTGGCGGTCGAGCTGTTCCAGACCCGGGACGGCCGGATCCTGGTCAACGAGCTGGCGATGCGCCCGCACAACTCCGGCCACTGGACCCAGGACGGTGCCGTCACCTCGCAGTTCGAGAACCACCTGCGGGCCGTCCTCGACCTCCCGCTGGGCGACCCCCGCCCGCGCGCGAAGTGGACCGTGATGGTCAACGTCCTCGGCGGGGACTACCCCGACATGTACCACGCCTTCCTGCACTGCATGGCCCGCGATCCCGGCCTGCGGATCCACATGTACGGGAAGGACGTGAAGCCCGGCCGCAAGGTCGGCCACGTCAACGTCTTCGGGGACGACCTCGACGACGTCCGCGAGCGCGCCCGCCACGCGGCCGCCTACCTGCGAGGGACCATCACAGAATGACTGACCCGATCATCGGCATCGTCATGGGCTCGGACTCCGACTGGCCCGTGATGGAGGCCGCCGCCCAGGCCCTGGACGAGTTCGAGATCCCGTACGAGGTCGACGTGGTCTCCGCGCACCGGATGCCGCGCGAGATGGTGGCGTACGGCGAGCGGGCGCACACCCGCGGCCTGAAGGCGATCATCGCCGGTGCGGGCGGCGCGGCCCACCTGCCGGGCATGCTGGCCTCGGTGACCCCGCTGCCGGTGATCGGCGTGCCGGTGCCGCTGCGCTACCTGGACGGCATGGACAGCCTGCTGTCGATCGTCCAGATGCCGGCCGGTGTGCCGGTGGCCACCGTCTCGGTGGCCGGGGCGCGCAACGCCGGCCTGCTGGCGGTCCGGATGCTCGCCGCGTTCGACCCCGAACTGGCCGAGAAGATGGTCGAGTTCCAGGCCGAGCTGAACACCCAGGCGACCGACAAGGGCAGGAAGCTGCGGGCCAAGGTGGCCGGTTCGGCCTCCTTCGGCTTCGGCAAGTAGCCCGGGTATCCCGGCCGGTGGTGCGGGCACGGTAGAACAAGGGCATGACGCCTGAACTGCTCGACCGTGCCCGCGCCCTGCTCCGCGAGACCCCGGTGGTCGACGGCCACAACGACCTGCCCTGGGCGATGCGGGCCCAGGCCGGTTACGACCTGGACGTCCTCGACCTGGGCGCGGACCAGAGCGGCCGGCTGCACACCGACCTGGCCCGGCTGCGCGCCGGCGGGGTCGGCGCGCAGTTCTGGTCGGTCTACGTCCGCTCGGACTGGGCGGGCGACCGCGCGGTCAGCGCCACCCTGGAACAGATCGACTTCGTCCGCACCCTGGTGCAGCGCAACCCCGCCGAGCTGCGGCTCGCCCTGACGGCGGACGACATGGAGGCGGCCCGGGCCGAGGGCCGGATCGCCTCGCTGATGGGCGCCGAGGGCGGCCACTCGATCGACTGCTCGCTCGGCGCCCTGCGGATGCTGCACGAGCTGGGCGTGCGCTACCTGACGCTGACCCACAACGACAACGTGCCGTGGGCGGACTCCGCCACCGACGAGCCGGTCGCCGGCGGGCTGACCGCGTTCGGCGAGGAGGTCGTCCGGGAGATGAACCGGATCGGCATGCTGGTCGACCTCTCGCACGTCTCCGCCGACACCATGCGGGCCGCCCTGCGGGTCTCCGCGGCGCCGGTGATCTTCTCGCACTCCTCCGCCCGCGCCGTCTGCGACCACCCGCGCAACGTCCCGGACGACGTGCTCGCCCAGCTGCCCGGCAACGGTGGCGTGGCGATGGCCACCTTCGTGCCCAAGTTCATCCTGCCCGCCGCCATCGAGTGGACCGCCGCCGCCGACGCCAACATGCGCGCCCACGGCCTGCACCCGCTGGAGACCACCCCGGAAGCGATGGCGGTGCAGGGCGCGTACGAGCGGGCCCACCCGCGGCCGTCGGCCACCGTGGCCACCGTCGCCGACCACCTGGACCACATGCGCGAGGTGGCCGGGATCGACCACATCGGCATCGGCGGCGACTTCGACGGCACCGCCTTCCTCCCCGAGGGGCTGCAGGACGTCGCGGGCTACCCCAACCTGATCGCCGAGCTGCTCGGCCGCGGCTGGTCCGAGGCCGACCTCGGGAAGCTCACCTGGCACAACGCGGTGCGGGTGCTGCGGGACGCCGAGGACGTCGCCACCGACCTGCAGCTCACCTTCCGCGGCCCCTCCTGGGCCACCATCGAGCAGCTCGACGGCCGTGGTTGACCTTCCCCCTGGGGGAGACGGGACGGTGGAGGGCGTGGAGGAGGAGGACCTGCTTCTGGGTATCGGTGCCTTTGCGCGCCGCTCCCGGCTGTCGCAGAAGGCGCTCCGGCTGTACGACGGCCAGGGCGTGCTGCGGCCGGACCGGGTGGACCCGGCCACCGGCTACCGCTACTACCGCGAGAGCCGGCTGGCCGACGCCCGGCGGATCAGGCTGCTGCGCGGCCTGGACATGCCGCTCGCGGCGGTGGCCGAGGTACTGGCCGCACCCGGTCCGCAGGCTGCCGCGCTGGTCGCCGAGTACTGGGAGCAGGTCGAACGCCGGACCGCCGCCCAGCGCGAGCTGGCCGCCTACCTCCGCATCCAACTCACCGGTGGCGAAGGGATCCTGGACATGTTCGACATTCAGCAGCGCGAGGTGCCCGAGCAGCTGGTGCTGACCGAGCAGCGGCACATCCGGCCGGAGGAGCTGCCGGAGTGGATCCCGGCGGCCTGCGACCGGCTGTTCGCCGTCGCGCAGGCCCACGGCGGCGTCTTCGGGGCGCCGTTCGTGGTCTACCACGGCGAGGTCAACGACGACAGCGACGGGCCGGTGGAGCTGTGCGTCCCGGTCGACCCGGCCCGCGCGGGCGGGTTCGGCGCGCCGAGCCGGACCGAGCCGGCCCACCGGGAGGCGTACACCACCGTCACCAAGGCCCAGGTGGTCTACCCGCAGATCCTCTCCGCCTACGACGCCGTCTTCCAGTGGGCCAAGGAACACGACGAGACGGTCAGCGCCGGCCCCCGCGAGGTCTACTTCGTGAAGTGGGACGAGGTCGCCCCGGGCGACCCGGCCTGCGACATCGCGGTGCCGATCGGCTAGGGCGCGTTTGCAGAGTCGCGTCGGACCCGGCGGGACTCTGCGAACGCGCCCTTGGGCCTAGCCGAGCCGGGGCAGCTCGATCGCCGGGCAGCGGTCCATCACCATGTCCAGCCCGGCGGCCGTGGCGCGCGCGTAGGCGGCCTCGTCGACCACGTCCAGCTGGAACCAGACCGCCTTGGCACCCACGGCCACGGCCTGGTCGGCGACCTCGCCGGCCAGGCCGCTGTTGACGAACACGTCCACCACGTCGACCGGGAACGGGATCTCGGCGAGGGTGGCGTACCCCTGCTCGCCGAGCACCGTCTCGGCCTTCGGGTGCACCGGCACCACCCGCTTGCCCGCCCGCTGCAGCACCTGCGCGACGCCGTACGCCGCCCGGCGGGTGTTGGTGGACAGGCCGACCACCGCCCAGGTGTCGCCCGAGTCCTGAAGGATCCTGCGCACCGTGTCCCGGTCTCCGTAGCTCATGCCACGGCCAACGACGTCCCGGGCCGCCGCATTCCGCCGCCTTCGGCGGGGTCGCGGTGGCCCGGCGGCCGCTACTCCGCGCCGGGGCGGCCCATCGCCCGGTAGGTCCAGCCGGCCGAACGCCAGCGCTCGACGTCCAGGATGTTGCGGCCGTCCAGTATCCGGCGCTCGGCGACCACCCCGCCCAGCTGCGCCGGGTCCAGCTCGCGGAACTCCTGCCACTCGGTCAGGTGCAGCACCACGTGCGCGCCCTCGACGGCCTCCAGCGGAGTGGCGGCGTACGACAGGCTGGGGAACATCTTGCGGGCGTTGTCCATCGCCTTCGGGTCGTAGACCGTGACCTGCGCGCCCTGGAGCTGGATCTGGCCGGCCACGTTGAGCGCGGGGGAGTCCCGGATGTCGTCCGAGTTGGGCTTGAACGCGGCGCCCAGCACCGCGACCCGGCGGCCCAGGAAGCCGCCGCCGCACTGCTCGCGGGCCAGCTCCACCATCCGGGAGCGGCGCCGCATGTTGATCGAGTCGACCTCGCGCAGGAAGGTCAGCGCCTGGTCGGCGCCCAGCTCCCCGGCCCGCGCCATGAAGGCCCGGATGTCCTTGGGCAGGCAGCCGCCGCCGAAGCCCAGACCGGCGTTGAGGAACTTGCCGCCGATCCGCTCGTCGTAGGAGAGCGCCTTGGCCAGCTGCGTCACGTCCGCGCCGGCGCTCTCGCAGACCTCGGCCATCGCGTTGATGAACGAGATCTTGGTGGCCAGGAAGGAGTTGGCGGCGGCCTTGACCAGCTCGGCGGTCGGGAAGTCGGTCACCACGAAGGGCACGCCCTCGGCGATCGGCGTCGCGTACACCTCGCGCAGCAGCTGCTCGGCCCGCTCGCTGCGGACGCCCACCACCAGCCGGTCCGGGTGCAGGGTGTCGCCCACCGCGTAGCCCTCGCGCAGGAACTCCGGGTTCCAGGCCAGCTCGGCGGCCTCGCCGGCCGGGGCCAGCGCGGCCAGCCGCTCGGCCAGCCGGTTGGCGCTGCCGACCGGCACGGTCGACTTGCCGACCACCAGGGTCGGCCGGGTCAGGTGCGGGGCGAGGGCGTCCAGCGCCGCGTCGACGTAGCTCATGTCGGCGGCGAACTCGCCCTTCTTCTGCGGGGTGTTGACGCAGATGAAGTGGACGTCGCCGAACTCGGCGACCTCCTGCGGGGAGTCGGTGAAGCGCAGCCGGCCGGTCGAGCCCTCGTGGCCGGGGACGTGCTTGACCAGCAGCTCGGCCAGCCCGGGTTCGTACATCGGTACCCGGCCCGCGGAGAGGGCGGCGATCTTCTCCGGGTCGATGTCCAGGCCGAGCACCTCGAAGCCGAGCTCCGCCATGCAGGCGGCGTGCGTCGCACCCAGGTATCCGGTACCGATCACGGTGAGGCGGAGGGCCACTGCTTCCCCTTTGGTGTTCCGGGACTATGGCCGGCCGGGTCGGTACCCGAGGCCGCAGGCACCGATGGTATCCGCCGGACGGGCGGCCGTGGGGCGCTCCCCCCTAGGCGGATTTCAAAGCTCTGGGTAACTCCACGGCCACCTGCGGGTATCGGTGGCGACCGGAACTCCTGTTTCAATCCCGCGGCCGCGGCCGGACCGACAGAATGCGCGCATGGACGCGCGGGAGCACGAGGACGGGGCGGGCGGGCAGCCCGGACCGCTGAGCTTTTTCGACCGGCAGGACGACACCGGGGAGCCGCCCGAGCAGGAGGCCCCCGACCGCAGCTCCCGGCGCCGGCGCCGGACCAGGCGGGTGCTGGTCTGGACCCTGACCGCCCTGCTGGTCCTGATCGGCGCGGGCGTCGGCGGCGTCTGGTGGACCGCCGAGCACTACGCGTCCTCGGTCGAGCGGATACCCGGCGCGTTCCCGAGCGTCCCGGAGTCCGCGCAGCCCAAGCCGGTGCCGGGCACGGGGACGACGTTCCTGCTGGTCGGCCTGGACGCCCGCTCTGACGTGCCCACCACCGGCGGCCAGGCCAAGGCCCCGGCCTGGAAGGAGGGGGCGAGCCGCAGCGACACCATGATGCTGCTGCACCTGTCCGAGGACCGCCGGAGCGTCTCGCTGGTCTCGATCGCCCGGGACACCTGGGTGCCCGTGCCCGGCCACGGCATGGCGAAGATCAACGCGGCGTACTCCTGGGGCGGCCCGGCGCTGATGGTCGACACCGTGCAGAAGCTCACCGGCATCCGGATCGACCACGTCGCGGTGATCGACTGGAACGGCTTCAAGAAGCTCACCGACGCCGTCGGCGGCGTCGACATCACCATCCCGCAGACCATCGAGGCCAAGGGCGACGCCCGCGAGTGGCTCAAGGGCACCCACCACATGAGCGGCGAGGAGGCCCTGCTGTACGTCCGCGAGCGGCACGGCCTGCCCAACGGCGACCTGGACCGCACCAAGCGGCAGCAGAACTTCCTGCGCGCCCTGATGATCCAGACCATGAACGCCGGCACCCTCGGCAGCCCCGCCCGGCTGACCGGCCTGCTGCAGGCCGTCGGCGACGTGGTCAGCGTCGACGACCGGCTCAGCAACACCGACCTCTACGACCTCGGCTGGAGCCTGCGCGCGGTGCGCCCGGACGACGTCCGCTTCATGAACGCGCCCTTCGGCGGCTTCGACAGCATCGACGGCCAGGACGTGGTAAAGCTCGACACGGCCGCCGCCACCGCGCTCTGGGAGGCCATCCGCAACGACCGGATGGCCGACTACTTCGCCCAGCACCGGACCACCAGCGACACCCTGGGGGAGAGCGTCCGCTGAGGCCCGGCCCGTCGCCGGGCCGCTCACCCGCTGTCGTGCAGGTCACCTGCGCGCGGGGTGCGGGCGAGCCTAGGATGCATCTACTGAACGGTAATTAACGCTTTCGCGCGAAGGGTGTGGCACATGGCGGGCAGCTCGGACTTCGACCTCTTCCGGCTCAGTGAGGAGCACGAGATGCTCCGGGAGACGGTGCGTGCGCTGTCGGAGGCGAAGATCGCTCCGTTCGCGGCGG